>WRMR01000111.1 GCA_009776995.1 Planctomycetaceae bacterium
AAAAACTTCCTTCTTGACTCCGAAGAGTTGCTTGAATTCCGCGTCGTTTTTGGTCAATGCACGATGCCAGCGTTCCATCTTTGCAGCCTTGTTGCAGGAATGAAAACGCGGTAAAATAACAAAAAGCAACAAAATCAACCAATACCAATTTCTCTAATTTTGCTAATTTGATGTTTCAGAAAAAGTCTACTTTTCTTTAGGGAAACAGCCGCAGCTGACTTCCATACTTTGAATCACCCCTCGCATAACGTTAACGTCAAGTTCTTGTCCTTCAGCAATAGGGAGGAAATAGATAGTTCCATGAATGGGGCAAGAAATACACTGCCAATCAAAATACCTATGGTTGAGTTCACCACTTACGAAAAGTAAGAGTCCTTCCCAATTCCTTCGAGAGAACGATTCAGAACATTTCACGTTGCGTGGAACTATTACTGGACGTAAAGAAATGATAAAAGTATGCCAGCCAACTTCTCTGCGGCTCATCGACCAGTGGAAATCATTTGGCATCATGTTGTAAGATTCAAGGCGTAATTGAGAGAGTGTCAAAAAAGTTTTTTGTGTTGGATGCAACCGCGATGCCGCTTGTAAAACCTCCGGTATGCATAGCGAGTCCTGTGTTACTCTAATACTAATTTTTTCATTGTGGAATTTAGTGCTATTAGACTCAACAGCACTTCTACTATTAACAATGGACATATCAGGAGGCAAGTGGAACCGCACACAGCCAACTGAATGCTCTACCCAATTTTCTGGAATATCTATTATTGGCATAGGACTATTTGATATCTTTTTAATATCTTTCAGGAGCGGTTTGAGTCGCCATTCACCATATTTCCACAATAAATGGGGCCAATAGTATCCAAACAACCCTCCAGCAATCAAGAGAGCTACAACTACACACAAAATCCTAGTAGAGGACTTTTTAGATTTAAGTTTATCGGTATGACTACAATCCATGATAAGTTCTTTCAAAATAGACCTTTTCTCTAACCTCGCCAAAGTCCTCCTATTTTACCGTAAAACGTTGCCTTTGATAGAATAGCGAAAAATTGCGATGCAAAAATTATGGTTAGAGAAAATGCCTAAATGGCCTGTCAAGCCGAAAATTTGAAGTCGACTAAAAACATGACAATTTCGTAAGATTTCAGCCAAATATTTATAAAAACGAGACTGTAGCATAGCAATGGGTGATTGTTTTTCACACGATGGCACAGAGAAATTGAAAAATGAGTTTTTTTCCTTTGTGCTCCTTGTGAAACCACGACAAAGCAACAGTTTTAGCCATAAGTTATTCGTGTAAATCGATTTGCAAGGATCTCAACCCATTATTATGCTACAGTCTCCTTTTTTATGCAATATCAGTTTTTAGTACACCTTTCTGTTTACAGTTTGCGTTAGGTAGTCATTCGTTATCCACGTCGCCTTGCGGCACGTATTTTCGCTTCGGAAGGTCACGAATGAAACACGGATACTCGTATTCAACACAAGATAATTTTGGAGGATGACATGGAAAGATTTTTGGTTATAATTAAAATCACTGTTTTACTGGAAAAATCGTGACCATGTCTTGACCAACCGTGCAAACCATAACCTTCTTTTGCATACGACTGAACACAGATAAGGAACAATCATCATGAAAAAAACCATTTATCTTGTCGCCAGCGGTGATTCGCGGCCTGCGGCCAACGAAACCTGTTGGGCCACGCAGGAAGCCATGGAAAAACAACTGACCGCCGCCATTGAGCAATTCGGCTGGAAGGTCGTGCGGGCACACCAGTACGACCCGTTCAAAAAACACGGCTTTCTCAATTCGCAGCGGCAGGGGCTGGATGTTTTCGCGACCATTCCGCAAGACGCTCCCGTTGTCGTGGCCGAATCGGTCTGGCAGTATTCGCACCACATTTACCCCGGTCTGCTCTTGCACAAAGGGCCGATCCTGACCATCGGGAACTGGTCGCCCACCTGGCCGGGACTGGTCGGATTACTGAACCTCAACGGCTGCCTCATCAAGGCCGGTCGCGAGTTTTCAACGCTCTGGAGCGTCGATTTCACCGACGAGTGGTTTCTGACACGGATGCAAACCTGGCTCGACCAGGGGAAAGTCGAACACGAAAACGAACATGTCAAGCCGTTCAAAAAACTGGCTGTTTCCGACGCGGACAAAGAACTTGGCCGGAAGCTGGCTCAACAACTTCGCGACAGCAAGCCGATCATGGGCATTTTCGACGAAGGCTGCATGGGCATGTACAACGCATTGATCCAGGACGAATTGCTCTTCCCGCTCGGCATTTTCAAGGAACGGCTCAGCCAGTCGGCTCTTTATTATGAGTCCACACAGGTTTCCGACGCCGAAGCCCAGGCTGTTTACCAGTGGGTCAAGGACAAGGGGCTGACCTTCCATTACGGGACCGACCCGGTCAAAGACCTGACCGAAGATCAGGTTCTCTTGCAGTGCAAAATGTACGTCGCGGCGGTCCGAATGGCGGCAAACTTCGGTTGTGCGGTCATCGGCATCCAGTACCAATTGGGGCTGATGGACCTGATTCCTGCGAGCGATTTTGTTGAAGGGCTGCTGAACAACGCCGACCGTCCGCCAGTCAGGGACGCCAGCGGCAATGTGCTTTTCGCCGGCGAACCGGTCATTCATTTCAACGAAGTGGACGAAGGTGCCGGTCTTGATGCGTTGCTCAACAACCGCGTGGCTGCGGCACTGGGTCAGCCGGTCGAAACGACACTTCATGACGTTCGCTGGGGGGCGGAAGACCCGACCGGAACGGTGGACGGCTTCGTCTGGCTGTTGATGATTTCCGGTGCGGTTCCGCCTGCTCATCTTGAAGGCGGCTGGAAAGGTTCTCATGCTTACCGTCAAAGTCCCATGTTCTTCAAAAAAGGCGGTGCAACCCTTGCCGGAACGGGCCGTCCCGGTGAAATCGTCTGGTCGCGGATTTGCGTCGACGCCGGTGAACTCCGCATGGACATCGGTCGCGGGCGTGTGGTGTCGCTGCCCGAAGCGGAGGTCAAACGCCGTGCCGAACTGTCGAACCCGGAATGGCCGGTCGTCAGCGCAATCCTCGATGGTGTGACCCGCGACCAGTTTATGGGACGCCACCCGGCCAACCATATCCAGATCATTTACGCCAACGACGCGGCAAGTGCCGACCGGATGCTCACCGTCAAAGCCGCCATGGCCGATGAACTCGGCATCAAGGTCTCCACCTGCGGGTTGTAAGTGCCATGGATTAACTCAGGCGTCGTGCAATAATATACGTGAACATTTCAATCCGAGCCGCGAGAGTGTTCGAGCGGCTTGTCGTGTGAGTGCCCTTATGACGGAAGAACCATCGGAAAAACACACGTTTATACACCAAAAACGCACTTGGCGGCGGAAGTTCGACGACGCGTTTCGCGGGATTTTTCAATCGATTCGTCAGCAGAGCAGTAGCTATCGCGTCCATTTTTTCTTTGCCCTGCTTGTTCCGATTTTTGGAATTATTCTGAGGTTACATCTTTGGGAGTGGTGTTTCGTGATTCTTTTAGTCGCGGTGGTCATTGCCACTGAAATGTTGAATACGGCTTTTGAAACGCTTTCCCGGGTCATCACCGACAAGTACGACGAGCGAATCGGACTTGCCCTCGACATTGCCAGCGGTGCCGTGCTTGTCATTTCGATTTTCGCGGCAATCCTCGGTACATTGATTTTTGCAACGGCTTTATTACGGCTTTTTCAAGAATATTGATTTTCCAGGGTCGTTTCGGTCAAATCCCAAAAAACCAAAACTCGCTGTACCCTATTACCTCTTGCTGTCGAAATGGACTTGACCGAATCTGGACAAACTTCGGGAACCATGTTATGTTAATTGATCATAAACTCTCAATCTGCTCCAACTTTTCGCAATAGAATCCTATGGAAAAAGTACGTCTCGGCAAAACCGGTTTGATGGTCTCACGGATTGCAATGGGTTGCATTCCGATTCAGCGATTGACGGAAAACGCGGCGGTTGAACTGTTGCATTATGCGTTCGACCACGGCGTCAACTTTTATGACACGGCCCATGTTTATACCGACAGCGAGGCGAAACTCGGCACCGCGTTTTCCGGTCACCGACGTGAACATGTCGTCATCGCATCGAAAACGATGAGTACGACCTATCAAACAACCGTCGATCAACTTGACGAAAGCCTGCGACGGTTGAAAATGGATTACATCGACATTTATCAATGGCATAATCCGGAAAACGGCTTCGAGAATTTTCAAAACGAACGCGGCCCGTACCAGGCGATGCAGGATGCTCAAAAGGCGGGCAAAATCCGGTTTCTTGGCGTCTCACAGCACAATCCCGCACGGGCAAAATTCGCCATTGACTCCGGGGCGTTTGATACGCTTCAGTTTCCACTTTCGGTTTTGTCGAGTCAGGCGGAAATTGACCTCACCTTCGATTGTGTCAAGCACGACGTTGGCGTGATTGCGATGAAAGCGATGTGCGGCGGACTTTTGAGCGATGGCCGGTTGCCGTTCCTGTTTTTGAACCAGTATCGCCACATCGTTCCGATTTGGGGGCTGGAAACGATTAGGGAACTCGACCAGTTTCTCCAGTTGTCGCAAAATCCCGAACCGTTCACCGACGCAATGCAGGCCGAAATGGAAGAACTACGCAAGGAACTCGGTGACGAATTCTGTCGCGGTTGCGGCTACTGCCTGCCGTGTCCCGTCGGAATCACGCTGCCCATTGCGATGCGCATGGCGTCATTCCACAAACGCGGCATGTTTCACGGCAGCCTGTTCTCGCAACAACGGCTTGAGGAAATGCAACGAATCGACCGGTGCCGGCATTGCGGCGAGTGTGTTTCACGATGCCCTTATCACCTCGATGTTCCACGACTCCTCAAAAAACAACAGGCCGCCTACATGATGCTCCATGCAGAAAATGCGAGTTCCAATGCACGTAGTTCTTGCGATTTCAGGCGGTGTTGACAGTACGGCGGCGGCTCTGCTTTTGACGCAAGCAGGCCATCAGGTCAGCGGCGTGTTCATGTTGCATCCCTGGCAGCCGGCACACGTCGCAGAGGAAGCCGCCGCCCTGGCCGGGCAACTTGGCATCGCGTTTCATATTGTCGATTTTTCGGCGGCGTTCGGGAAACTGATCGATGTGTTCGCCGACGAATATTTCGCCGGACGCACACCGAACCCCTGCGCTTTGTGTAACCGTGACATCAAATTCGGGCTACTGTTCGACACGATGCAACAGCTTGGCGGTGACTTTCTTGCAACAGGGCATTACATCCGGCGCATGACGCACGAACAATGGCTCGCATCGCACCGGCAGTGGCATCTGGCCAACGGAACCGAGCCGGTTTCGGAAAGCCTGCAATCGTGTTTCGACGCGGAAACTCCGGCCATCTGTTGCGGACGTGACCCCGGCAAAGACCAGTCATACATCATGTTCAGCGTTGCGCGGGAGAAACTCGCGCGGCTCCTGTTTCCTGTCGGCGAATATGAAAAGACGGCTATTCGCGGGCTGGTCGCGGCGGCAGGCTACGATTTTTCACAAAAACGCGAAAGCCAGGAAATCTGTTTCGTGCCCGACCACGAGCATGTCCGGTTTATCAACGAACGCCGGTCGGGACGTACAACGTCGGGAAACCTGGTCTCGGTGACTGGTACGGTGCTTGGTACGCACGACGGCTTTGAGCAATTTACCATCGGCCAGCGCAAGGGAATGCGGGTTGGTTTCGGTGAACGCCGCTACGTCGTGCGGCTCGACGCAAAGACCTGCGAAGTCGTCATCGGCACACGGGACGACCTCGCCCGTTCGGAACTGACGGCATCATCCTGTCATTGGCTGATTCGTCCGCCGCAGAAACCCTTTCGCTGTCTGGTCAAAATCCGCTATCGCAGCCCGGCGGTCTGGGCCACGGTCACGCCATTGAGCAATGACGAAGCAACCACGCGAATTCGCGTCACATTTGACGAACCCCGCCACGCCATCGCACCGGGACAGGTTGCCGCCTGTTACCTCAACGACCGCATCATCGGCGGCGGATGGATTGACGTGTGATGCTTGCGAAACCGGCGTACTATCGTTATGATGGCCTTACAAAATCAGAGTACGAGGCATAAAAATCAGAGGCGCGACGATAACGGAGCGGAATGGCCTTTCGCCATTCTGAATTCTGATACGTTGATTCTCATATCACCGCCCCATGACCGTCGCGGCTCTGATTTCGGCGGTCACGGCATGACAGCCCTGCCTTGTCGCTAATGCTTGCATCAATACTTTTGCAGCACTTCGAGCATTTTGCGGTCGAGTTGGCAGCCGTGGTAATCCTCATATTCCACATCGGCGCGTTGCGAGTTGATGATGCCGAAGGAGCCGCGAAATTCCCAAATCGAGTAACCAATGTCGAAGCCGGTTAAAATGTCGAGCGTGTCGTTGAGCCAGGCCAGCATGACGTCATGCGGCGTGCGCGAATAGCAACCCGCTTCGCCGCAATGCACACCGATGCCGCGCTGAATCAGATCGCCCCAGGGTGCGTAATGCTGTTCGAGCCGTTTGCGGTCCCAGTTGACATCGCCATTGGCGCGATACGACGGCCAGGCCGGGTCGGGAAAGGCGTTGTTGCGGTCGCCCCAACTGGCACGATAGTGCGTCAGTTCAAACGGCGTGTAGGCGTGAACGCTTTGCGCGACTTTCACCGACACCATCTCCTCGCACACGATATTGCCGTAGGACAGCCCGTCGATGATAATCAGCCGGTCGGGTGAAATTGCGCGAATCGCGTCCGTCCCGCGCGTCATGACGCGGCGGTAATCTTCCGCCGTCATCCGTTTTTCGTCGTCGTCCGGTGCCGCAGACGGCGATTCGTTAATGAGGTTGAAACTCAGTTTGTCGTTTGAAATGCCCTTGTAGCGTTTGGCGAACATTTCCCAGTGATATGCAAACGCGTCTTCGGCAATCTTGTCCTTCCAGAGCGAACATGATTCCCGCTCGGGATCATTGACGCAATAGCCCGGCGCGCGGTGCAAATTGAGACTCGCATGGATTCCCCGTTCATTCAGCCGTTCAATCGATTTGTCGATGTTTTCGAGGAAGGCTTCATCGATGACGCAAAGATCGTCCGGTGCAATGCGGCGCGTTTCACGCCAGTTTGTCTTGTTCCAGAACCAATAGTCCATCGGCAGACGCACCATGTCGAAGCCGAAATCCCGTATCATGCTGCAATCGTCCTCGCGGACCACCTTGTTGGCCCGACGGTCGCCCATCGCCTGGAAGTAGTCGAGCAAATTGAAACCGCGCCATCGCGGAATCGCGTTTTTGTACCCGCCTGAAGCGGTGGAAGATGTCACGGCTTGTTGCGGCACCGCAAAGGCTTCCGGTACGCCGGTTCTGAAAAGGAACGGAGCTGTCCCGATGGCGGTGCCTGCGGTTTTGAGAAAATCCCGTCGTTTCATGGCTTGACCCTTCATGAAAAAATGTGAACGCTTCGATGATGACCGTTTGGAATCCCATCGCATTATATCGGATCGGCGATGATTCTGTCAAACGCGGAGAAATGAACCCGGTTTTTTTGCCGGGACACTTGCCATTCGAGTCAGGAAATGGGATAATCCTGTCAGTTGATCAACTCCCCCCCTTTTGTGAAGGAATGCTTATGTCGCACACTGGTTCGAGTTTTCAATCGACCGTACAGCCCCTGATGCGGCTGGCTTCCATTGACGCCTATCGTGGTTTTGTCATGTTTCTGATGATGGCGGAGATTCTCCATCTGAATCAGGTGGCGGCGGCGTTTTCCGAAGTTCCATCGTTTTGGGGTGAATTTTGGCGGTTTCTCGCCTTGCACCAGACGCATGTCGAATGGGTCGGCTGCACGCTGCATGACATGATCCAGCCGTCGTTTTCGTTTCTTGTCGGCGTCGCGTTGCCCTTCTCGATCGCGTCGCGGATTGCCAAAGGCCAGTCGCGCCGCCGAATGACGCTTCATGCGTTTTGGCGGGCTTTGATCCTCATCCTGCTGGGCGTATTTCTTCGTTCCCAGTGGGGTTCCCAGACCAACTGGACGTTTGAAGACACCCTGACGCAAATCGGCCTCGGTTATGGGTTTCTGTTTCTGCTTGGCCTCGGTTCGCTGCGTGTGCAGATCGGTGCCTTTGCGTTGATCCTGATTGGATATTGGGGCGCATTTGCACTGTATCCACTCCCGGACGCCAATTTTGATTGGGCAAAGGCGGGCGCGGCTGCTGACTGGCAATACAACTTGTCCGGATTCGCCGCGCACTGGAACAAGAACACGAATCCCGCCTGGGCGTTTGACGTTTGGTTTTTGAATCTTCTTCCCCGCGCCAAGCCGTTTTTGTTCAACGGCGGCGGATATGTGACACTGAGTTTCATTCCAACGCTGGGAACGATGATCCTCGGTCTTTTGGCCGGAAATCTTCTGCGGAATAACTGGCGATGGTTCAGTAAATTCGGCATTTTCGTATTGCTGGGCGGTGTTTGCCTCGGACTGGGGTGGGGGCTGGACGCACTGGGACTTTGCCCGGTTGTGAAAAGAATCTGGACGCCTTCCTGGGTTCTCTTCAGCGGCGGTGTCTGCTTTCTGATTTTAGCCGCGTTTTACCTGCTCATTGATACGGCCCGGCTGAAGTGCCTGGCATTACCGTTGATCGTCATCGGTTCCAACTCCATTGTCGCCTATTGCATCGCGGATACGGCTTTGAATTCGTACTTCACCAAGAACCTGAAAACCCATCTCGGCCAGGATTTCTTCCAACTGTTTGGCGAAGCATACCAACCGCTATTCCTCGGTGCCGCAGTTCTGCTGATAGACTGGCTGATCCTGCTGTGGCTGTACCGCAGGAAGGTTCACGTAAGGATATAAGAACAGGCTTTGGCCGGAACGTTTGTCATCCAAAAAACATCCCGCCGGCGGTCATAACCGGACCGCCGGCTTCTTGACGAGGAAAAACCCCATGCCTTATGAAATGTTTGATCGTTTCCGGTTGCGGTTGAAGCCGCTGTCGGAAAGAGTCCATGATCTTGACCTGTCCGTGATGATCAATCCGGAAGCACCTGTCACGTTCGTGCATCCGACGCTCGATGTGCTGGCCGACCGCATCCGTATGGCAAAGCAACGCGGCAGCACGGTGCTCTGGATGCTGGGGGCACACGTCCTGCGAGCCGGCAATGCTCCGGTTCTCGTCCGGTTGCTCGAAGAGGGTTACGTAACGCACATCGCACTCAACGGAGCGGGCGGCATTCACGATTTCGAGTTCGCCATGATCGGCGCGACAACCGAAAGCGTTGCCCGGTACATCAGCGAGGGGCAGTTCGGCCTCTGGCACGAGACGGGCAAGCTCAACGACGCAGCTTGTGAAGCCGCCGGAGACGGCATCGGATTCGGCGAAGCCATCGGCCGGATGATTGACCGCGAGAATTTTCCGCACAAGCAATACAGTCTGCTCTGGAACGCGTATCGTCTGCAAGTGCCCGTCACACTGCATGTCGGTATCGGCTGTGACATCATCCATGAACATCCCAATTGCGATGGAGCGGCTCTCGGTGCGGCAACGTATAACGATTTCCTGATCTACACACAGTCGGTCACCCGGCTCGAAGGCGGTGTGTTCTGCAATTTCGGAAGCGGCGTCATCGGCCCGGAGGTCTATCTCAAGGCACTGGCCATGTCGCGCAACGTGGCTCACCAGGAGGGACGGAAGATCGCGCACTTTACGACCGCCGTGTTCGACCTGTTGCCGCTTGAAGGGAAAGACGTGCATGAAACACCGCCCAAAAGCGACCCGCGATATTACTTCCGACCGTGGAAAACGATTCTTTCCCGCACCGTGGTCGATGGCGGCGAGAGTTTTTACATTTCAGGCGACCATCGGGAGACCGTCCCGGCACTGGCACAAAAAATCCGAAACGGCGGATAAAATCGACGCAAGCGTTAATTACCGGGAAACGCGGTTGTCCGCCCGTCAGTTGCACGATATCAAAGTTGCGATGCGATGCTCAAATTTGGTATTGTTTTTGGATTTGCTTGTCGGTATAATTCCCGCCTGCCGCGAGGGCAATCTGCGTCCTTGCCGGGAGGTTTTTACCCAAAATGCGTGAACGAAGTATTTTTTCTAATATACCTGGTTCGTGAGTGTCCAACGTGATTGGTGCGGCCTGCCATGCCAACTTCCTCCTGAAAAATGGGAACAGGAAAAAAACTCCACTCGCCATTTTACTGGAAATCCACAGGTGTTCGAAGACCATCTGGCGATTTTGTGCCACTTTTTGGTTGCCAGATTAGACTATAGGAAAAATAAGAAAAACAAGCTGTTTTTCGATAATAAAATGGGACAATCCTTAAAAATATTGTTTGCAGATGATGAATTATCGTTACAGGAACTCATGCGCCTTGAGTTACCGGGTATGGGGCATCAAGTGACTGTTTGTCCTGATGGCACAACGGCACTGGCCGCTTTGGAGCGGAACTGTTACGACTGCCTGTTGGTCGATTTGGACATGCCGGGGGCAAGTGGACTGGAGGTCATCGAGGTGGCTCGCGAACTCGACCCGCATGTCGATGCAGTCATCATGACCGGAAAAGGCACGATGGAAACCGCTATCTCGGCACTGCGGAACGGGGCATTCGATTTTTTGACAAAACCTTGCCGCCTGGCCGACATTGAGGCGGTACTCACCCGTGTTGCCCGACGGCGGGAATTGAACACGAAATATCTTGCGATCAAAAAGCAACTCGAACGCATCGAAGGGGACAACCGGTTGATCGGTTCGTCGCTGGCCATGCAACGCGTTTATCATCTGATCGGCAAGATCGCGCCGACGGAATCGACCGTTGTGATCCTTGGTGAAACCGGGACCGGCAAGGAACTGGTTGCACGAGCGGTTCACGATCAGAGCCTTCGGGCGGACAAGCCGTTCGTGGCGATCAACTGTGGTGCCTTGCCGGAGAACCTTATCGAAAGTGAACTGTTCGGTCATCGCAAGGGCAGTTTTACCGGTGCGGACGAACACCGCTCCGGCCTGATCGAAGTTGCCGATAAGGGTACGCTGTTTCTCGACGAGATCGGTGAACTGCCCAAGGGCGTCCAGGCGAAACTGTTGCGATTTCTTGAAAGCGGCGAGGTACGGCGCATCGGTGATAACGAGTCCACCGTGCGCGATGTGCGTGTCGTTTGCGCGACGCTCCGTAATTTGGAGGACATGGTTCGGGCAGGTGATTTTCGCGAAGACCTCTGGTTCCGCATCAACACGTTTGAAATCCACCTGCCGGCATTGCGTGAGCGGCTCGAAGACCTGCCGGAACTGATTCAGCATTTGGCCAAACGCTATCCCGGGAGTGCGTCGGTCAAGTTGCGGTCCGGCCGGGATTTGTTTAGCCCGGAAGCATACAAAATCATGCAGAGGCATCCCTGGCCGGGCAATGTGCGACAGTTGGCCAACGTGATCGAACACGCACTCATTCTCGCAGACACAGTGCCG
>WRMR01000112.1 GCA_009776995.1 Planctomycetaceae bacterium
TGTCCCACGGTTCGTCAAGCCGGATTTGTTGGTGCCAGTCTCCCGTTTCTAAAAACGGTAACAACAGGACTCGCCAACTGTGAAGCGGTTTCCCGTCGGCACCCACCGTATATGCCGGAGGAAGTGAACCATATTTGTCGTGGTACGCATGCATGGCAATCCACATTGATTTCAAGTTGAAACCGCAGTTTTGGTGACGTCCATAACGGTCACCGGTTTCCTTGGCCGCCTTGACCGCAGGCCAGAGTATTGCGACCAGGATGCCGATGATCACAAAAACAACGAGCAATTCGACAGACTTCATCTTTTTCGGTTTGGCTGCGGACGGAATGGCGGAACACAACAAACGGATTACAACGTAAAAAAATGTTGCGGGTGACGCAATCAATGTCATAGTTCCCAACCGTTCAACGACTTTGACCATATCAATACCACACAGCCTGCGTTCAGGTTGCGGGCCGTCCATATACGGATTGTAGTCATGCAACTTGACTCCCAAGAACACAGACATGAAAATGACTGCTATTAAACAAATCGTTGGAATTATACAACCGATCACTGCTATCGCAATTCTGTTTTCCGTGTCATGATGTTGTTCGAGCGTCTCTTTGGGGCGTGCATTTCCTGCCGTAATGACAAGTCTCACGAGCAAAGTTGGCAGGATTGCGAACCACGGAAAGAGGAAACCGCTTGTCACACTGGCCGCACGATCCGTAGAAAGCCGGGTTCCGATGAAAAAAACAAGGAAAGCCGCCAACAGTGCAGGGGCGAATAATGCCATACCGATTCGTACAAAGTTGGTGGGACTCCACGGTTTTCGATTGTGAAAAAAGATCGTCTCAAAGAGAACGCAATAAGCAAATATCCCTGCCAAGCCAGTCAATACGATAACAACAAATGAAGGTAGCATGGCTAAAAATCAATCTTTCAAATGGGTTTTAACCGGCCACTTACGCCCTCAACTGCCATACTTGCGGTGGCTGCAACGTGACTGCTGCCTTGCGATCAGTTGTTTTTGTCCCAAAACCCAAACCTCGTTTTTACTTCATTCAAACTGAGATTGTTTCTGTTTAACCCCAGGTCTTTGAGACCGGGAATGAGGTCAGAAACAGCAACTTGAAACGCAAGTGACCGGTTTGACCGTATTAACCCTGTCACTCACGCTTCGGTCTCTGGTTTGTGCCGTTGACTCTCCGGAAAAAATCTTACGCCGATTTTCCCGGCACACAAAGCGGGTACAGCCCATTGGCATCCGGTTTCAGCGGTGGTTCCATTGCCAGCGAAATGTCCGTCTCGGCGGGGCCGTAAACGGCACCGGCTTGGATCGTGTCGTCCCAAAGAACCTCCTGACCGTTGCGGCAGGCCATAAAACCGAGAATCCCAGCCATCGTGGTTCGTATCATGCGGTTGCCGTCGTTGACAGGTTTTCCGTTTTCGATTGAAGAGAACAACTCATAATGCTCCTGAACGTACATACTGCGTTCGCGTTCCCCGGCTGTCCAGGTTTTGTTGCCTTTCAAGTCGGTGAAGTACGGCTTCCCCGTTGCATTGAAATGGCAACGTCCCTTCGTTCCGTGCAAAACGTCCCTGTTGGAATTAAAACACTGCGTCGCACAGCGGGTCATGCCGTAAATTCGTTTTCCATCCGCAAAGTTAAGGATCATCGCACTGTGATCGAACTGGTCACCCATGGTTTCAACGAACATGGCCGACCGTCCGCCGATTCCATACGCACTGACGGGTGCTTCGTCACCGAAGGCTGACATCACGGAATCAATGTTGTGCAACAGCGATTGCAGAATCTCGTCACCAGCCAGCCAGGTGAAGTGATACCAGTTCCGGAACTGGTATTGCGTTTCCGTCCATTCCGGTTGCCGGGTGACAAGGCTGTACGGTGTTCGGATGTAATCACATTGCACCGACGTGATCTCGCCGATTTCGCCGTCGGCGATTCGTTGGAACGCTTCCCGGCGGAGCGTGTCGTAACGATAACAAAGTCCGGAAACAATCGCCGTCCCATTCTTTGCGGCGATTTCCGTTGCCTGCTGCACGATTTTGATTCCGGCGGCGTCCAATGCGTGCGGCTTTTCGACAAACAGATGCTTTTTTGCTTCAACGGCCGCCAAAGTGTATTTCGGGTGGAATCGCGACGCACAAGCAATCAGCACCGCGTCGGAATTGGCGATGACGCCCTTGTAGCCGTCCAAACCGGAAAAGCAACGGTCGTCGGGCACATCCACCCTGTCGGGAAAGCTCTCTTTGAGCGTGTTCCTGGGGTTTTTGACACGATCCTCGAAGGTATCCGCCATGGCGACGAGTTTGACGTTCGGAGTCGCCTGGAATGCGTCCTGAACGGCCCCGCAACCGCGGCCTCCGCAGCCGACCAGGCCGATTTTGATGATGTCGCTCCC
This sequence comes from Planctomycetaceae bacterium, assembly GCA_009776995.1. Taxonomy (GTDB): domain Bacteria; phylum Planctomycetota; class Planctomycetia; order Pirellulales; family Thermoguttaceae; genus WRMR01. The sequence continues at coordinate 2,412 of WRMR01000112.1, forward strand.
CGCCGCGTGAACATTTCGGGCAGAGGAAACGGCAAATGTTGTCGCGCCGAGAACGGCACTTGTTTTCAAAAAATCACGACGTGAGGTTTGTTGGTTTGGTTTCATGGGAGTTTTCCTTGTGCTGGCAGGGTTCCTGCTGGTTGGGTTTATGTTATACTGTCCCACGCCATTAATGTGGTATTTTAGCAGGGTGGCAACCGGAAATATAAGTGACCGGTTTAACGGTACTGCTCCAGAAAAACCCGTCGCTTACGCTCCGGGCTCTGCTGTTTTCAACTTCACTTTCTTGGCGTTGTGCGTAATAGCAGGGCGGTCACGGCGTGACTGCCTTTCATTCGTTGCGTTGCATCAAACTGTGATTTCCACAATTTCACCGTCCCGGGTTGCGGATCGGTGTGCCGCTTCACAGAGCAGGACGTTATGCAAGCCATCCTCACCGCTGATCGGTTTCCCGGTGAGAATGGATCCCGCGTGTTCATCAATCACCGCCTGATAAATGTTCTCCGGCTTGTCGATAAAAACGTTTTCCTGCTTTGTAAACGTGTCGAGTTCGAGTCGCTGACGGATCGGCTCGTCGGCATAGCCGGACAGTTGGAACAAGGTGCCGTAACTGCGCAGCGCGGCGTCGGAGCCATAGACTTCGAAGCCGAGACCGGAAAGCGTACCACCCAATCCGCCCCGAAAATCGCGGAATGAAACGCGGGCGGAACAGGTCAAGCCGTTTTCGAGCGTCATCAGAATCAACGCACCGTCTTCCACCGCAATCGACATCGTTTTGGGGTAATACGTTGCGGCAATGGAACGTATCCGGCAGTCAAACAGAAATTCGGCCATGTAAAAACAATGGCTGGCCACATCGCCGATCGGGCCGCCGAGTTCACCTGGGTCGGCGCATCGCCACGTGGCCGCCTCCGCCGGGTCGTAGCCATACGCGAATTCCATGTGAAAACAGGCGTCGTTTACCGTGCCAAGCTGACCGTCACGAATCATCTCCCTTGCCTTGCGGTTCAGGACGTTTTTCGTCATCATGTGATCGACGCTCAAACTGAGATTTCGGGCTTGGGCCAGTTCGACAAGTTTTCCGGCCTCCTCACTGTTCACCGCCAGGGGTTTATCAACGATGACATGTTTTCCCGCTTCGAGGGCAACCGTTGTCAACGGGGCATGGGTACGGTTGTTCGTCGCGATGAAGACCGCTTGAACATCCGGATCAGCCAGCAGTGCGTCCGTATTTGCGTACCATTTCAGGCCGAATTGCTCGACAACGTCTTTTCGCGCCGGATTCAGGTCGGTCGCGCCGACAAGTTCCGCGTGGTTTGGCCGCCCAACACGTTCCGCGTCAAGACCGAACCCTTCTTTTGCTATCCGGTTTTCGGCGATACCGCCAAATCCGACGAGGGCGTATTTGATTGTGTTCACGGGAAATTGTTCCTGGAAAGTGTGTTTCTATGTTCATCCCGTCAAATCGCAAAACAGGGTTTGCGTGTTTTCCACGCACCTTTGGTGAAGTCGGGGAATGCGATGGGACGGTTCTCGGCAATCGAAATTCCGGACAGTTCGACCACGGCACTCATCGTCACGGAGTCGTAAACATCCAGTGGCGTCTGTTGTTTTGCGGCAACGGCATCGACCAGTTGCCGAAGTTCGCAACCGTCCGTGCCGTTGTGTCCGCCGACGTACTCCGTATCCCAGAAACGGTGATTGTATTTTTCCTGATACGGTGCCGCCGGTTCCCACTCGCCGGGTTTCGGGGAGATGCCTTCGAGGTAAATCGACTCCTTCTCCTCATCGTAAATCCCCTTGGTTCCCTGCACCATCCAGCGGTTGGCATAAGGCCGGGGAAGCTGCACGTCCAGGTTCAGCACCACCGTTTTGCCCAAGGCGGTTTTGAGGATCGACGTGACGACGTCGCCCTGTGGAAATGCCGTCGTCGCGCCGGGATGGTCGTCACCAAAACGCTGCTTCATTCGGATGTTGACTCCCTTGGCAGGCGTCGCAACGGAATAAATTTCGGTAAACCGGTCGCCTGCATTGATGTCCAGCCAACTCAAAATTGGTCCCAGCGCATGGGTCGGGTAAAAATTCCGGTTGTATTTCTTGAAATATTGAAGCTGCCAGCGTTCCCCGCCATTGGCATCGTAATAAAAATAATCGCGGCAATCGTGCGAATAAGCACAATGGGCGTGCATCATTTCGCCGAACAGTCCGAGCCGGATCATGTTCAAAATCGCAAGATTGTCCTGCCGGAAACTCCAGTTTTCCAGCATCATGCACGGCGTCTTGGATTGTTCTGAGGCTTCAACCAGTTTCCAGCAATCCTCGACGCTCGTCGCAATGGGAACCTCGCAACCGACATACACCCCCTTTTGCAGGGCGGCCAGACTGATTTCGGCATGGGTCGGCCAGCCGGAAGCGATGACAGCCAGATCAATCCTCTCCTTGTCCAGGAGTCGTTGCCAGGCTTTTTCATCGTCGGCATAGACCATCGGGGCAGGCTTTCCGGCGTCGGTACAGACCTTGGCGGCACGCTCGGCGGCGGCCTTGACAAGATCGCAAACGGCAACGACTTCGATCTCCGGGAAGGCGAGAAGGTTGCGCAATTGCCCTGTGCCGCGACCACCCGTACCAATCACTGCGAGCCGAACTTTTTTCGACTCCTCAGGTGCGGCGGTTTGGGCGGCGGTTTCCCAAGTCATCGAAGCGGCGGCAACGCCTGCACCTGCCGCCATGGCACTATTTCTTAAAAAATCCCTGCGTTTCATGGTCCTGCTCCCAGGTTGGGTTTTTTTGGCAATATCACGTATTTCATCACGGAACACATATCAGGCAACCCGAGTCATTGTAGAGTCACCGCAGCAAAAAATCAACCGCTTTTTCGCGCAAAGCCCCGACAATTCTGTGAGAGGCTGTTTGGAAATGGGCATTTTGAAGCTTGAGTCCAACCCCCTCACCCAAAAAAATCGTTAAATTCGTTCAGAAATCGATGCCGGGGATGGAATGATTCGCCAATCTGATGCAACGAAGCAGATTTTATCTGAATCGGAACAGATTTTATCTGCAACGACACGGGTTTGATCTGAATTGGAACAGATTTGATCTGCAACGATACAGATTTTATCTGCAACGACATAGATTTTATCTGCAACGACACAGGTTTTGTCTGCAACGACATAGATTTTATCTGCAACGACATAGGTTTTGTCTGCAACGACATAGATTTTATCTGCAACGACATAGATTTTATCTGAATCGGAACAGATTTTATCTGCAACGGGACCGGAAATATCGGAACCTTCGGCAAAGTTGGCGGCAAATTCGAAAGAATTGGGAGAAACGGGATCAATGTTCTCACGAAATGCCGATGTGATGTCACCAAAACCATTGTCAACGCACTGCATCAATTCCTCTCCTCCACCAACCTGCCTCACCACAGCAAAAACATTGCCCGCGTTGGCCTCATTGCCCGAAAATTCGGCTGAATCGTTACGGACTTCCGTCATCCTTCTCTTTGCCATGCTTGCTGAAAAAATAAAAACAGCAACAATCGTATGCCGTGAGTTGACGTTCCGGATTTTTCCGCATCATTTATTTCACGTTTTCCTTATTGCATGGCTGGTTTTTTGAGTATAATTGAACGACATGGTTGGCAGCTCGCAATTAATTGTGTATTAAATCAGGAAAGTTTTGTTCCCATGATCGCAAAAGACATAAAACGTGGCAATGTTGTAGTTTACAACGATTCTCCTTGCATAATCGAATCCGTGAGTGTTCAGACGCCTTCTGCGCGGGGAGCCGCGACTTTATACAAATTCAGGGCAAGAAATCTGCTCACAAAACAAAAAGTCGATATTACCCTTCGCAGCGGTGACTCGCTCAACGACGCCGATTTCCGGAAACGGGAAGTCAAATACATGTATTCCGACGCCGATTCCTGTATTTTTCTTGATCAGGCGGACTACAATCAATATTCGTTGGCCACGGTGGACATTACTGAAGAAATGCAATATGTGACGGAAAACCTTGAAGGCGTCCGCGTGCTGGTTTATAACGAAGAATGCGTCGGCCTTGAGATTCCCGCCACGGTCGAGTTGAAAGTCACCCGATGCGATCCTGCCGCCCGCGGTAATTCGGCCACTTCGCGTGCCAAGCCGGCAACGCTCGAAACCGGCGTCACGGTGCAAGTCCCCGAGTACCTTGAAGAAGGTGAAATCATCAAAGTCGATACGCGAACCGGTTCCTATCTCAGCCGCGCGAAATGAGTGGCTGACAACTGTCAAAGAGGTCTTCCCGTGATTTCAACCACAGTCAAATTCGTCCGTTGGACCGGTATTCTCCTCCTTGCGGTGACGGTTTTGGTCGCGCCCTGGTGTCTGGGGAGTATTCACACTCCGATCCAGCTCTGGCTTTTTCCGGGTGTCATGCTGAGCCTGGTTTGCGCCTCGGTCACATTGCTGTTTGACGGAAAAACCCGTTTCACATTTCCTGTTTTGCAGATTCCAATCCTGCTCATGCTGCTGTTGATTGGGTTGCAGCTTAAACCACATGATAAGGCCACGCTGGCCAAGCGGTCGCCCAAGGTTGCCGGGCTTCGCGAACAGTTGCTGCCGGCTCCGGATTCGGAGGAATACCGTTTTACCCATGAGATTTTCCCGGAAATGCAAACAAGCGACGACCCGGCACCAACCAGCATTTTTCCGGCAGCCACACGCCACCAGCTTTCATTGTTCGCGTTGGTCATCTCCGCTTTTTTCGCGGCTTCGGTTGTCTTCCGGGAAAGGACCGCGATTTTTCTTTTCGGAATCGCCGCCGTCATCAATGGTTGTGTCCTGGCCATGATCGGGATCGTGATGCGGCTGGACCCCCGGTTTGGGTTTTCCGTTGGAAACTTCTGCACGGGTTTATTCAGCACGTTCATCAACCGGAACAACGCTGCGGGTTATCTGGGAATGTGCCTTGGCCTTGCCGTCTTTCTTCTGCTGTGGTATTTCTTTCGTTCCGACCGGGAAATCGAAGACAGTCATCGCTGGGACAGACGCTTTGAGCGTGACTCCATGACAAGGACACAGTTGATTGCCTACCGGTTGACCCGCATGTTGACCGCCGGAGTTCTGACAAACGTGTTACTAGCCGGAATCCTGATCGCCGGAATCCTCGTTTCCATGTCACGAGGCGGATGCCTTGCCATGGGAGTGGCACTTTTGATCGGGTTTCTCGTGGTTTTCGCCACCCGCCGTTTTAAGCTGTCGATGCTCGGTTTTGCCCTGGTCGGTGTCATGGGGGTGGGGCTGATCTTTTGGGCGGGAATGGACGAGCGCGTCCAAGCACGCCTGGAAACCATTTTGACGGGCGATAACAGCGCACGTCCGCGCAACTGGTCGAATGCCATCGACACGGCACGCGATTTTCAATGGCGGGGTTCGGGGTTCGGAACCTACCAGTACGCGAACCTGCTGAATGATGAATTTGCCAAAAACAACCAAATCTTTGTCCGGGCGGAAAACCAGTATATCGAGATTTTTCTTGACCTCGGAGTCGGGGGGCTGCTGCTTTTCCTGGCCTGTCCGGTCACTGCCGTCGCACTTTGCTGGCGTTTGATCTGGTTGCAAAAAGATGACTGGCTGACGGCTCTGGGATGCGGCCTGTTGATTGTGATCTTGACGCAAGCGGTGGCCTCGCTGTTTGACTTCGGGCTTTATATTGTGGCCAATACCCTTTTGCTGGCCGTTTGTTGCGGTATCCTTTCCGCAGCGTCAAACGACTCTGACAGCTCCGAACAGAAGAAAAACGGCAAGGAGAACAAAAAACCGACTTGGTGGAACCATGTTTCAAGAGCCGGCCTGTTGGCTACGGGTTGCCTTTTCCTTGTCCTGAGCCACCGGGGAAATCAGGAACTCAAAAATATCCATCGCATTGAACTCGCAACGGAGCGACTTGCCGAAATAAAGGATTTTCGTACCGTCCCGCCGGAAGAACTGGCGGCGGCCATCGAACAGCTTGACGTTGCGATTCAACATCGTCCCGATGATGCGACCGCGACCGGCATTTTGGCCGATGCACTGATTGGTTCCTATCGTCAAACCCTCTATCGGGACCTGCTCGAGGTTTCCGCCCCACAACTCTCCGAAGACGAAATCTGGGCAAGAACCTCGCTCATCAACACACATGCCAGTCTTGGACGTCTGCGACGCCTCGGTTTCAACATTCCGGCTCAAGCCATCCGGGAACATCCCGCCGTCAATCAATACCTCAGACCGGCGTTCGCCAATCTGGTGCGTTCGCGGCAGTCCAATCCCATGTTTGTTGGAACGCACAGCCTTATTGCGGAACTGATTCCCATTCTCGACAAGAACGACAGCCAACAGGAATTTGAACGAACAGCCATTGAGCGCATGACGACGGTTGTTCCCTTGAGTGCCAGAGCATGGTTTGAAGCCGGGATTTTGGAACGGAATTTGGGCCGTACTGCCAATGCCAGAGTTTACTGGAAACGTTGCCTCTCGCTTTCCCGCTTGTACCTGGTGCCAATTGTGGAATTCACCAAAAATGATATGCGCGGCAACAACGCACAAACCTTGTTTCAGGAGACTTTCCCCAATTCCCCGGAGTTATTCCTGATCCTGGTGACCAGGCACTTTACGCAACGCCTGACCCCCGACTTCAATCAAGCGGCACTGGATATGCTGAAAAACTCCTGCGAAACGGCAGATGATATTACAGAAGGGGAACGCCATTTTTATCGCGGTCGCTATGAATTGCTGACCGGGCAGTACGAATCCGCGATCAAGGAACTGAGTGCTGCTTGTGTCGCGCAACGGTCAAATCATGAATGGCGATACCAACTGGCGCAGGCATATCATTCCAACCATCAATACAAGGACGCCGAAGAGGAAATCAATCTGGCTTTGTTTTATGCACCGGGAAATACGACATACACGAAATTTCGCAATGAAATAAAAAAAGCCGCCTTGACAAAATGAACCATGAATCACGTGCAATTTTGAGACGGATTGACATTCCCATCTTTTACGGTACAATGATTTATTCATCGCTATGTCGGTGAACCCATCCTGTTTTACCCAAAAAGTGATTTGAATTTGATTTGAAATTTGAAAGGATCAAACACCATGAAAAAAATGATGTCTGTCTGTTTTGCGTTCATGTTTCTTTTAGCCATCGTTGCAGGTTGCCCGCAACCCCAAAGTGGTGATTCGAAGCCCGCCAACGGCTCATCCAGCGTGGAAAGCTTTGATTCTCCCGAAGATTCCATGTCCATGACTTCATCCGATGAATTGACTGATGACACTATCGAATTCTGAACCGAACGCAAAAGTCGTCACAGTTCCCTAGGATTTTGTGTTTGCCCCCTGAAAGTTCACTGCCAGACTTTATTTTGCAAACGGCATCCGTGAACGTAAGTGACCGGTTCTCTGGTGGTTGAACGATCCTGTTATTCCTGCCCGGCGAGGTAGCGTTCTGCGTCAAGTGCGGCCATGCAACCGGACGCGGCGGCAGTGACGGCCTGACGGTAATAATCGTCGGCCACATCCCCGGCGGCGAACACGCCTTCGACGCTTGTGTTGCAGCGAAACGGCACCGGCCGGGCAATGTAACCCGTGGCCGTCAGTTCCAGTTTTCCCTTCAGAAACGCCGTATTGGGTGTGTGACCGATGGCCGGAAACATGCCCGCCGCTTCAAGACGCAACTCCGTTTCACCGACCGTACTTTGCAGCAACACGCCGGTAACGCCCGCCTGATCGTCGCCCAGCACTTCGATCGGCACACGATTCCAGAGAATTTCGATCTTTTCGTTTTCCATCGCCCGTTTCGCCATGATTTTTGAAGCGCGAAGTTCGTTGCGGCGATGCACCAGAAACACTTTTCGGGCAAATTTGGCCAGATAAGTCGCTTCCTCAACCGCTGAATCGCCACCGCCAACGACAACCACATTCTTGTCCCGAAATCGCGGCAAGGCACCATCACACACGGCACAGGCACTGACGCCCTTGTTTTTGAAGCGATTTTCCGATTCAAGCCCCAGATAATTGGCTCTCGCTCCGGTCGCAATGATGACGGTTTCCGCCTGATACGTTTGGCCGTCTGAAGCCGCCAATGAGAACGGACGTTGCGAAAAGTCAACATCGACAACGTCTTGCATTAACGTTCGCGTACCGAAATGAACCGCCTGTTGGCGCATCAACTCGACCAGTTCCGGTCCGGAAATGCCTTCTTTGTTGTGAGGCGGCAACATCGCCAGCCGGGACTGGTCGAGCGAGCCGGCAAGATAGGCTTCCAGGTCGCCAAACGGAAAGCCCGGGTAATTCTCCACTTCCGTCGTCAGAGACAATTGCCCCATCGGCAGTGTGCCGTTCGCCTGATTTTCCGCTGTCATCGCCCCTTCGATGACCAACGGCTGCAATTGCGCCCTTGCCGTATAAATAGCCGCCGTCCACGCCGCCGGGCCGCTTCCGACAATCATGACTTTTTCTGACATGGAAATCATCCCTTTTTTGTGAAATTTGTTGTTGACAAATTGCCGCTCGTCACCCTTGTGGAGCGGGGTGCCAGGTGATCGAATTGAGGTTCATGGAAATGCCCGGTCAGGGCACTCGGGATTTATATCCATTGGAAGAATCCCGTCATTGCTGCGTTCCATTCCGGCTTTAATTTTCCGGCTTGTGGTTTTGGCGAAAAATTACCGTTTCACCACTTCGTGGAACGCGTCGAGCAGTTGTTTTGTGATCGGGCCGGAGGACTCGCTCCTCGTCGAGCGTCAGTTCGGTTTTACCCGTCATCGTCAAATCCGGCTGTTCATTGCCGGGGCCAAAAATCGCTTCACGTGGCACTTGACACCATCATTTCCTTGCCCTGAAAGAGTGTTTGAGTAAACCTTATTTATACCTCATTTCCTCAAGAAAACAACCTGAATGGAGTTCAAAGTGCAGAATGCAGAGTGCAGAGTGCAGAGTGCAGAGTGCAAAGTGCAAAGTGCAAAGTGCAAAGTATTCTGCTCCTAACCACTAGCCACTAACCAC
>WRMR01000113.1 GCA_009776995.1 Planctomycetaceae bacterium
CCATCGGCGGTGTTCCCGCCGCTGTTGCCACCCGGCTTGTCGTTACCGTTATTGCCATTGGCCGGGTTGCCGCCGCCGCTGTTGCCAACCGGCTTGTCATTACCGTTATTGCCATTGGCCGGGTTGCCGTTTTGGCTTGAGCTGTTCGATTGGGACGCCATCACTTTTTCCTGGGCGTAACAATCAGAAATCGCGAAAAAGAAAATCACTCCCGGCGTGATCCCCAGTAATAACAAATGTAGCAATTTTCGTTGAAAAGACACTTTTTTCCTTGTGCACATACACACTCCTTTTGGATTGGAGATGGTCAAATCCCTCCCTGGAAAAAACCGTCATTTGAAAAGTCCGTTCACATTGGATATGAACGCTGAAAAGTTGCAACATCCCCACAAGTCATTCTGCAGGACGCATCCATGTGTTCGACAAGAATTCTCAGAGAAAAGTTGCACGAAAAGTCCGAGCAAATTTCATATCGGCGGATTCATGGAGAGATCAATGAAAAAATGTCCGACGGGGCCGCAACCGGAAAAACCGTTGTGGAGTCAAAAGGCAGAATGACGAAATGAAACGGACAATCAAAAGAAATCCGCATATACGCCATGTGCAAATCAAAGCACACAGATAACACAGGTGGAACAGGTCAGTCCAGAGAAAAAACGTTGTTCACTTCGTTTTCTCTCTGTCACTTCCTGCGTTTCAGTGAGAAATGACACGGTATTATTTCCGCAAAACCTGGGTCGTGACGGAAAACGGCTGCCCGTCAAATTCCGACGTGAGTTCGACGTAGAACGCGATGTGGCCGGAAGCGGGCTTTTCGACCGTGACTTCGTAACGTGTTTCGCTGTCTGATTCGACCGGTTTTGACGTCCACCGAGCCGTCCGAAATTCTTTGGAATCCGAAGCCGCCGTCCAAAGTTTTGCCGATTGGAACGGAATTTCCGAATCAATGGTCAACAAGTATCGACCATTGTTGTCCGTGCATTTCCACGTCACTTCCGGCCAGGAACCGCCTTGAAAAGCGTTTTTTGCGAAGGTGATGATCGTTGCGTAGGCGTTAAGTTGCTTGTCACCGAGGTTATGCCCGACGTTGGGCAGCGTTAAAATATACTTCGGCCCGACCAGTTCATTCCAATAATGCTGTGTGGCATCGACCGTCCAATAGGGATCGTTCGTTCCATGCACCAGCAGTTTGGGCAACGTCATCCGGCTGCGATAGGAATACGGGTCGATCATTTTCCAAAGCCGTTTCACGAAGTCGTCCATTTTTTCCAGGTCCACATCAATCAGATCACGTTCCGTATAATCATGGATGCTCTCGCTCCAAGTTCCCCAGGTTTCGACCTGGTACTGCATTTGGCGCGGGATATTCAGCGTGTCAATCACAATCGGCGCGATAGCCGCCACACGCGGGTCGCCGGACGCGGCGGTCAGCCAGGTGGTCCAGCCACGTTTTGAAGCTCCTGTGACCAGGAAGCGTTTGACCTCGCGTCCGGTTTCCTGACGGACGACTTCCTGGGTCGCGTCCATTGCACGAATCGCACTTTTCGCCATCGGAAACAAGGCGGGCCAGGTGGCGTCCTGATTGGCCATGGCACGGATTAGCGTTTCGGCAATGAGAGCGTCTTCCGACAGGTTGTCGAACAGCGGCTGATTCGGCACCTGGAACAGCAGAGAGACATAAGAACCCGATTGCGACGCAAGCAGACCGGCTAACGCGAAGTCGCCGTCACTTGGTCTGCGGCCAACCCGTCCCCCCGTGATAAAAAGAATCGAGCACTCAGGATACTTCAACTCCTGCGGTTCGACGATGACCAGGTAATGCTTCCAGGGAATCTCATGCCAGGTTTGCGACGTCAATTCGGCGAGCCAGGATTTCAAGGGCTGATCAGTTTTGCTTTCAAGAATTTCCCAATGAAAAGTTTCGTCAGCCAGCTCAAGGTAAGCGTTCAGTTCCGTTGGAACAGCGTCGTCAGCCGCTTGGGTGGATCGGGTTGAATCACCCGGTAATACCAATGCAACAAAGAGGACGAGAGAACACAAAGACAAGCGATTTCGAGACATGGCAACCTCAAGAACAACAGAAGCGATGAAGAGAGTTTGTGTGACAAAGACGAAAACAAATTCCATCATAACAAAAAACGGCAAGTTGTACAGAACAACCCGCCGTAATAATGTTTTACAAATCAGGCCATGATAACGCCTGAAGGCACTGGCGTTCCATTTAGTAGCAAGCCGGTTCGCAAGCCGTGGTGCAGGGATCACAGGGATTGCAGCAGTTGAAAGCGGCCAGGCGGGCGCGAAGTTTTGCAAACGGGCGGAACGGCGCGCAGGGGGCGGCACAGCAGGGATCACAGGTATCCATGCAGACCGGTTCGCAAGCCGGTGCCACCGGTTCGCAGGGAGCGCAAGCAACCGGTTCGCACGCAGTCACTTCACAGGGAGCACACGGTGCAACTCCACAGGGAGCGCAGGGATTGCAGAATCGGGCGCGGAATGATTCCATGTGGCAACGGAATTTGGCGCGAAATGCTGCAAACGGACGACAGGGGGGTGCGCAACAGGCGTCATAACAGGCCGGTTCGCACGCCGGAGCGCAAGGCTCACATGCAGCCGGGGCGCAAGGTTCACAAGCTGTGACAACCGGTGCGCAGGGGTTGAACTTGGCAAACAAACGGTTGCCAAATTGTGCTTGGGCAAATTGAGTTGAAACCGCGAGCAGGACTGTTGCGGCCAACACCGACAGAAGGACACGACGCTTCATCAGTGAATCTCCTTTTGTTAGATTCGAGTTCTTATTGGTTAGCTTGGGCGACTTGCCAAATCTACACTGCATGATGTCAACATCGACATCAAATTTTGTTTATTTTAACAGTATGTTATAGTTTACGTATCATTGACAATTTGTCAATCGACTGTGCCGATTATACGGAAAAAACAAACATGCTGGAAAAATCATGGGGTGTGAATTCTCGTTGTGGCGGGAATCAGTCAAGGAAACAATGCTGGTAAAAAATTTTGCTCGTAAGACTGCACAAATGAGTTTTACAATTATATAATAAAATCCATGGCTTGGTCAAGCATTGCTGGAATTTATTATGCAATACATAAACTTTATACATCTTACCCACACAACGTAAATTTTTCAAGTGTCTGAGATAGTTATTTCAGAAAATTTTTCCATTATTATGCAAATATTTTTGAATACATAAATTTTTTTCATTTTTTCGAAAAAATACACATTGACGATTTTGTGAATTACAACCGCAACTCTGTTTTGGGTGGCTATAACGAAAAAATAAATTTTTCACCTTTGCAATCTTATTGATCTTCTTCGACATGAATGAAATTTTATTGATTATTTGGGTTGGGGCTGTTGCTGCGGCTGTAGGGAGTTTCCTCAATGTTGTCATTTACCGTCTGCCGCGAGGGGAAAGCCTTGTCTTTCCCTCTTCACACTGTCCGAAATGTCACCATAAGATTCGATTTCACGATAACTTACCGATTTTCGGCTGGTTTCTCCTCGATGGAAAGTGCCGCGATTGCAAACTCCCCATCAGTTTTCGCTATCCGTTAATCGAAACCATTGCCTGCATTATTGTTACGGTGATAGCCTGCTTCATGATGCAGAGTGAAATGGCAATCGAAAAGATTATCGTGCAAATAATATGGTTTTCGGTACTTCATCTGTTCCTGCTGACACTCGGAATGATCGACTATGACCGCCAAACGCTCAAACCACTTTACCTCGCACTGTTTCTTGTGCCATTTTTGATTTTTGATGCTGTTTTCTCGTTTCCTGTTCCTGTTGTTGACTCACTTGCGGGAGCATTTCTTGCGTTGAGTATCGGATTTATTGTAACAAAAATCATTCTTATCAATGACCAATCTCTCTGGCTTTTCGCATCATTGGCCGTTGGAGGGTTTCTCGGTTGGCAAATCGCCGGCGTGGTGATGCTCATCACATTGCCCTGCCATGTCGCAATCTTATTCGTGACACAACGCTCTTATGCCGTACTGTCACTGGCTGCGGCGTCGTTTTTTGCCAACGTTTGGGTCATTGGATTCAGCCGGTTCTAAGAGACTCGATCCATAATCGACGGGTGACTTTTCCAATTGGGGAAGTGTTCAAGACTCCCGGAATCGGGTAGAATGAATCGCTGTCAATGTTTTTCTGGCGCATTTGCCGTAACCCCAAAATTTATACTGCCTTCATGTCAAACAAAGTCTATTGGACAAGTTTACGTTGCAAAGTGGACGAAAGTCCGCTTGAAAAACTGGAACGGCTTATCATCAAAGCCGGAATCGAAAAAATCGACTTTCGGAACAAATTCGTTGCCGTGAAAATTCACTTCGGAGAACCCGGAAATATGTCGTTTCTGCGTCCGAATTGGGCGAAAACCGTCGTCGATCACATCAAATCGCGCGGTGGCTTTCCCTTTTTGACGGATTGCAATACGCTTTATGTGGGACGGCGGAACAATGCCCTTGTGCATCTCGACGCGGCTGCCGAAAACGGTTTCAATCCCGCGACAACCGGTTGCCGGAATATCATCGCCGATGGTCTGAAAGGCACCGACGACGTGGAAGTTCCCGTCCGAAACGGAGTGTATTGCAAGACCGCTTATATCGGACGTGCCGTCATGGACGCCGATATAGTTATTTCGCTGAATCACTTTAAGGGACACGAATGCGCCGGTTTCGGCGGTGCGATCAAGAATATCGGGATGGGTTGCGGAAGCCGGGGCGGAAAAATGGTCATGCACAGCGACGGCAAACCGCAGGTTCGTGCTGCGGCGTGTATCGGATGCAAGCTCTGCGCCGGATTTTGCAACGAAAACGCGTTCACCTTTACCACGAACAACAAGGCGAAAATCGACCATACGAAATGCGTCGGTTGCGGACGCTGTATCGGCGTGTGCAACCAACATGCCATTGCCCCGGCGTTTGACGCATCGCTTGACCGACTGGTCTGCAAAATGGTTGAATACGCACAGGCGGTTCTCGACGGCAGACCGAATTTTCATATCAACATCGTCAATCAGGTTTCGCCGCATTGCGATTGCCACGGGGCCAATGACGTGGGGGTTGTGCCGGATATTGGGATGTTTGCGGCCTTTGACCCGGTGGCTTTGGACAAGGCGTGCATTGACGCGGTCAATGCGGCAACGCCGGTTACCGACAGCTTTCTCGCCGGGTGCAAACAGACGCACAAAGACGCGTCGGGGCATCCCGATCATTTCACAAATATTCACCCGGACACCGATTGGCGAAGCCAGATTGCCCATGCCGAAAAAATCGGATTAGGCTCTGGCAACTATTCGCTCGTGTATGTAAAATAGCGTCCAGCGTTTCCCGTTTCAACCCGTTTTTTCTGAAAGCCGACCATGAAAATATTTTTGATGACCGCTTTATTGGTTTGTCTCGCCTCGACCGTTCTTGCGCAAGACATCACACTTCCCGCCCCGCAACGCACCGGAGGCAAGCCTGTTTTCGACGCCATCAACGAACGGGCGTCCTACAAAGACCCTGCCGACACGTCAATTGATCTTCAATCGATTTCCGATCTGCTGTGGGCCGCTTACGGATTTAATCGCGAAGACCGCCGGGTTGTTCCCAGTGCCATGAACCAACAGGAGCTTTTCGTGTATGTCGTTCTCAAGGAAGGGGCGTATCTTTACGACGCCCGGGCCAACACATTGATCTTGAAGGCCAAAGGGGATCACCGGAAGGACGCCGGAATGCAGGATTACGTTTACGTTGCGCCGGTCAACCTGATTTATGTGGCCGATCTCTCCAAAGAAACCGGCACCGGGGCGTACATTTCATGCGGTTGTTCCGCGCAGAATGTTTACCTCGCCTGTGCTTCCAAAGGACTCGGCTGTGCCGTGCGAACAAGCATCCCCAAAGATGAACTGAAAAAATTGCTCCAACTCACCGACCAACAGGAACCCATCGCCGGGCAAACCATCGGTCATAAGAAATAACGAAAATGTCTGAGGACGCGCTTGTCAATCACTCAAACTCCAAACACTTAATCGGAAATGGAGGATCAACCTGGATGTGTCCCACATGATTCCGGGCGCGGGTTTCCCGGCTACAAAGGGTGTTTCATCATCATTCCCTTGGTAACGTGGAATTTTTTGTTCCCTCAGACCAATTACGAGAAGCAGTTGAAGCGAATAACCACTCAGATTGATTCCTCAGCCTTCACTGCGAAACATTAATCACAAAGATGAGAGATCACCATGAACGAACTCACGAAAACCTCGATTTTTATTGCGATTGCCGTGGTCCTGTTACTGTTTGCCTGGCTTGTGCAGCCACGGGATCGTTCCGTCAGAAACGACAATGACATGATCGGCAGGCAACTGCTGGAAAATTTCAAGGACCCGTCGGAGATCAAGGAACTGCAAATCGTCAAATTTGTCCCGGAAACGGGCGATCAGGCCGATTTTCGCGTTGCCGAGGTCAACGGGAAATGGTGTCTGCCGTCGCACCAGAATTACCCCGCCGACGCCGACGATCAAATGGGACGGGTTGCGTCCGATTTCGTTGATCAAAAGGTGCTCGACATCGCCTACAGGGACACAGGCAACACCGATGTGCGGGAAATGCACGCGACCTACGGCGTCCTCGACCCGGAATCGACGGGCTCCGGTACAGGCGACAGCGTCGGCGTCAAAGTAAAATTTACCGGCGAAAACCAGCGCATTCTCGCCTCGCTCATCATCGGCAAGGAGGTTGAAGACACCGGCGGCAGACATTCTTACGTGCGGGTCCCCGGCCAGAACACCGTCTATGTCATGGCGATCAACAAAAACAACCTTTCGACGAAATTCGACGATTGGGTCGAAAAGAACCTGCTTGACATCAGCAGTTACGACCTCCAATCGGTGCGAATGCAGGATTATTCGACCGACATGGTGGAAACCGATCAGGGCATTGCGATGGCACCGGTGTTCCACAGTTATTTCAAGGTCAATTACGACCCCATGGCACTCGGCGAAAAATGGCGGCTGGCAACATTCCAGCGGGCGGATGAGAGAACAGGACAGCGTATTGACGTGACGCTCGCGCCGGAGGAAGCGCTCAACGAGAAGATGCTGGAGGACATGCGGCAGGCCTTTGACGATTTGAAGATCATCGACGTCCTCCGCAAGCCGGAGAGCATCGCGTCCGCACAACGGGCGGGTGAGGTGTTCGTCAAATCGTATGACGACATCGAAACCCTGCAAAACGTCGGCTACATGCTGCACGCCCGCGAAACGCAAGACGGAATGACGGCCATTCGGATTTATTCCCGTCAGGGCGAGGCGTTCATCGACATGAAAGACGGCATCGTGTATCACCTGATGTTCGGCAACCTGACCGGGACAAATGTCGCCGGGAATGCAACGGCACCTTCGGCGGATACGGACGGCGAATCATCGGCGGACATCGGCGGCAGTGCCGCGACAAACGTGCTGTCGGCCAATCGTTACCTGATGATTCTGGCCGAGTTCGACGAATCGATCCTTGAGAAACCCGCTCTGGTTCCGCTGACCGAAGTGCCGGAAGAAGGTGACGAAGAGGAAATCGCCCGCTTGAAGCAGCAGAGGGAATCGGACGAACGCAGCAATAAACAGCTTGAGGACGATTACGCTGATGCCATTGAAACGGGTAAACGCCGGGTGCAGGAACTGAATCTGCGTTTTGCCGACTGGTTTTTTGTCATCTCGGACGAGGTTTTCAAGAAGATTCACGTCACCGATACCGACCTGATGACCCGGCCCGGCGAACCGCAACCCGACCCCGAATTTGACGCCGGCCTTGACGAAATGGTCCGGCCTTTCAATGACATCATCACGCTGCCGTCCAACGGAGGGATTGATTTCCCGGGTGTTCCGCAAGATGACAGTGATGACAATACAGAAGTTGCCATTCCTTCGGCAGAACCTGAACCCGTGACGGAACCGGAGCCAATCGTTGAACCGATACCCGCCGAACCGGAACCCGCAACGTAAACACAAAGGCAGGGCGGCCGCACCTTGACCACCGTCCTCTTACCTAAAGTTCTCCTCATGCAAGAAGACCTCAAAGGTTTACCGGTTCCGCTTTCGCTGGTTGACGATTCCGAACGTCGCGAGCAACTTGTCGCCGTCGTGCGGCTCCGGGAGGACGACCAGTGGACCGTTCTCCGGCTACTGCTCGTGCTTGTGATTTGCGTTGTGGCCTGGCTGGGATTTTTCGAATCCGGCAAAACGAATGTCAGTAAAACAGTCAAAAATCCAAACCGGGAGCTTCAATACCTCGTCGACTTGAATAACGCACCTAAAAATGAACTGTTACAACTTCCCGGCATCGGCGCAACGTTGGCGGAGCGCATCGTTGAGTATCGCAATGATGTTGCGTTATTCAAAATTGTGGCCGATTTGAAAAAAATTCAGGGAATCGGCGACAAAAAGTGTGAAACTGCAACGCCTTATGTTTATATAGGGGACCGGGACGAGGGGACAGGGATTGAGGAGTGAGGAGTCAGGGATGAGGGGACAGAGGTGAGAAATTTACGACATGATTCATTGACTCCGACTCCCAAAATCTCCCAGCCCGTCACAAAATTTTCAAAAATTTTATGTTAATTGGCGAGTTTCAGGTATTCTTGTTGACATGGGCAAACCTCTGTGACTATACTGGGGGAAACTGGAATTCGGTGTTGCTGGATTGTTTCGCATATACGAATGTCGTAAAACTTTTCAAAAACAAAACAAGTCATTGTCAGGGAACAAGTAAGGCCGGCACGAAAAACGGTGCGGCGGGATTGATGTCCCATCGGTCCTCCTTTTCTCAACTCGTTACGGTCAAAGGAGCTTCATCTCATGAATCTGATCGGAAAAATTCTTGTCGGTGTGATTTTCGTCATGAGCATTGTGTTTATGACGCTGGGTGTCGTCCTCTACTCGACGCAAAAAGACTGGAAGGACAAGTATAACAAGGTCAATGAAGAAAAAGGCCTGATTGCATCGCAAAACAGCAAGATTCAGGAGGAGTCGGCCAAATTGAAGGATGAATATCAGCGACTGGACGACGAACTCAAGGAAAATCAAGCCAAATTCAATGACGAGATCGCCAAATTGGCAGAGGAAAACAACAATCTGAATACCCAAGTGGGCTTGTTCAGTCAGGAAAATGACAATAAGACAAAAGTCCTGGAAAGCACCCAGAAAAACATGGCCGATCTGCGGAGCGAACTGCTTGACACCCGTGCCAAACTCGCAACGGCTCAATCTGATCTGCACACGCAATTTGCGGCAATGGTCGCGGCAACCGATACCGCACGGGAACTCGCGCTGGCACTGGCAACATTGAAATCGACGTCGGATGTTTTGAACAGGGACTTGGCCGATTCGCGTTACCTGTTGACCCAACTTGGCTATGGCGACCTGGCACCGGCGGTTTATGACGCCCACTTGCGGGATGTTCCGCCGCGAGTCGCGGGAACCATCACCGATGTTCGGCCCAACGGTATGCTTGAAATCAACATCGGACGCGACGATGGTCTTCTGCAAGGACATAAATTGCACGTTTATCGTGACAATCAGGGCGTCCAGTCCTACCTGGGCCGGATTGAAATCATCGACGTCAAGCCGGGCAAATCCGTCGCCAAAATCATGCCGGAATATCGAACCGGCACCATTTTGCGCAATGACAACGTCACGGCTTACGTAAGCCAGGTTACAGCAAGCCTGTGAGGTGAATCATGGCAAAAGCAAAAGCCCCCAAGCCGCCGAAACCGGTGAAAGCCAAAAAGGAAAAGCCGGTCAAGGCCAAAAAAGAAAAGGCTCCCAGGCAGCCGAAAGCAGTCAAACCCCGTGTGCCGAAGGTCAAGGTCAAGAGCGACCTTTATACCGTCATTCTGATGTTGACGTTCTTCGCCTTTGTTACGGCCTGTGTGTTCATGTATCTCAATAATTCCTTTCACACGGCGTACTTGTAATCTCACAGCCAGGGTAATCACGCAGTGACGGCCGAATCGTCCTGAAAGGACATAATCTCTATAACCCCCGGATTTATCCGGGGGTAGGTGTTGCGGCAATGTCGCGTCATGCTCTTGTCATTCGTATTCTTGCAGACTACAATATCGGGTAGTCAATCTCTCTTTTTCTCTCCCGGCACAACAAGAATCGCAAGACAATAATTCAAAACGATGATGACCGACCCCTATTTTCAGCCACTGTTCGCCGAACGCATCGGCGGAGTGAATTACGGCAAATCGACCGATATCTACAAATTCGAGAAGATCAAACGCGCGAAACGCAAGGCACTGGCCGATTTTCCCGACCGCCAACTGCTTGACTTCGGCATCGGCGAAAATGACGACATGGCCGACGAAAGTGTGCGTCGCGCCATGGCTCAGGAGATCAACAAGCTTGAGAATCGCGGCTATGCGGACAATGGTTGTCTTGAATTCAAGGAAGCGGTTGCGCGTTTTATGACCCGTGAATTTGGCGTGGAACTCGACCCGGCCACCGAAATCAACCATGCCATCGGCTCGAAACCGGCTCTGGCCATGCTGCCGCAGTGTTTTATCAACCCCGGCGATGTGACACTGCTGACCGTGCCGGGCTATCCCGTAGCGGGAACGCATACCCGGTATTGCGGCGGTGAAGTGTATCGGCTGCCGCTTGCGGCGGAGAATGATTTTTATCCCGACTTGGACGGTATTCCCGCCGACGTGCTGCAACGGGCGAAGCTACTCGCCATCAATTACCCGAACAGCCCGACCGGCCAGGTCGCAACGGCGGCGTTTTACGAAAAGGTCGTCGCGTTTGCAAAACGCAATCACATCGTCGTCGTGCAGGACGCGGCGCACGTTATGTTTTCGTACCGTGACAAGCCGCTCAGTTTCCTGCAAACGCCCGGTGCCAGAGACGTCGGCGTCGAGGTGCATTCACTCTCGAAGGGCTGGAATATGATTGGCTGGCGCATGGGCTGGGTTTGCGGTCATCCGTTGATTGTCCGGGCGTTTTCCGATGTCAAGGACAACAGCGATTCGGGGCAGTTCCTCGCCACGCAGAAAGCCGCCGCCGCTGCGCTCGACAACCCGGACATCCCACGCAAGGCACGCGAAAAATATCACCGCCGGTTGCGTAAGCTGGTCGATGCCCTGACGCCGTTTGGCTTCGACGCCCAAGTGCCGGGTGGCAGTTACTTCCTATACACCGCCGCACCGAAAGGCTTGCAGGCCGGTCGGACGTTTGCCAACGCCGAAGAGGTCAGCCAGTACCTGATTACCGACCGCTCGATTTGCACCGTACCCTGGGACGACGCGGGGCCGTTCCTGCGGTTTTCGGTAACCTACCTCGCCGAAACCGAACGCGACGAAGACGATCTCATGGCCGAACTCGCCGCCCGGCTGTCCGAAATCCATTTCGTGTTTTAATGTTTAA
>WRMR01000114.1 GCA_009776995.1 Planctomycetaceae bacterium
ATGCAATACGCAAAATTTTGTTGTCCGGGTTCAGGTGGTCGGCCAGTGCGGCGGCGTGTTCGACGACAACATCCCCATCCTCCCATTTTTCACCGAGGTTCTTCGGAGTGGTTTTTACGCCGAAGACCTTGATGTAGCGATTGATATCGGCCTCGGGGTTCCGGGCAAAATAATCCGACGGCAGATACACACTGTGGCGGTCAACGGCATACCCCCTCGCCATGTCCGGAAGAAGGACCAGGCAAACCGGCGTGCGGTAGGTCAGGTCGAGCGTCACTGTCGCTGGAAATGTCGCCCGAACACGATCGACCGATTCGACCCAATGGTAAGCCCGAAACGCAAGTGCCAGTTCTTCGAGCAATTTCCGGTCAATCAGCGTTTTCTGCGATGGACGCCCGATATGAAATTCCGAAATCACGTCGTTGACGATGGTTTCAGGCACCCAGGGCGGTGTTTCGGTCACGTGAACCGAAGCCGCCGAGAAACGGTATTCGTCCGCTTGAACCACACGGGGTCGCACGCGATGCCAGCCGATGGATGTGATCCCCGTTACGACGAGCAACAAGAGAACACCAAACCAGAACGGCAGGGTCACCCGCAGGAGCCGCTTGGCGGGATGTTCGGGAAACGGTTCGTTGTTTGACATGGGTTCTGCAAAAAAGTACGCTGTTTTCAACGTGAAATTACGGAGAGCAATTCCACAAATCGACAACAGTATAGCAAATCGGCTCGTTTTCATGAAGAGCAATTGCATCATGCTGAAGTACGCCCCGTTTCCGGTTGCCGGTTAAAAGCCGCAATTTCAGGTTTGGCGGGACTCTCACCCCCACTCTCTGTTTTTCCCTTCCAGCCTGTGTTTTACGGCGGTTTTGTGATATAATCCAATGAAATCGTCGGCGTTGTCCCATTGGCATCAGTAGCACCGGCATAAAAACGCATTGGACACGCGCCAAAATCAACTGTTCAATAAATCAGAGCCGCGACGGTCACGGAGCGGTCATTCCGCTCGATGACTCTCGACACGGATTGAAATATTTACATGGTTTTTGCGCGTTTCCATAAATCAATGCTGTCGGCCGTTCCAGGGTAGTCGCGGTTTGAAATCCCACACAATCCATTGGCAGAAAGACACTCTCTTGACATCGGAACGCTATACCCCGGCCATGTTCGCCGAGTTGCTCGAGGTTTCGCTTGCGATGGTGCGTCAGTGGCACCGTCGCGGCTGGTTGCGCGAATCGGAGGTCATACAGAAGCTGTCCTATTTTGCATTGACCGAACTGCTACCCGCCAAGCGGTTGGCGCAACTGACAAAAAACGGCTTGACCAACGCCGAAATCGCAAAAAAACTGGACGCATTGCAGGCTCTGTTTCCCGATGTGGACCGCCCTATTGCCACGCTGGACTTGCGCATTGACGGTCGTGATATTTCTCTGACAAAACAGGGCAAAACGGTCGATACGGTCGGTCAAAATTTGTTTGGTTTTGCAGGAGGTGCGGGGTGTGGTGTGAGGGATGAAGGATTGGAAGCGAATATTCTGCCCCCCGCAACCTTCCTCGATTTGGTCTTTCATTCCACACCCGGGTCCCTTACCCCTCACCCCTCTCCAGACAAAGACGAGTTGTGCAAGTTGGCTTATCACTGCGAGGAACAGGGCTGGCTCGAACAGGCGGTCGAGTTTTTCCGAGCGGCACTCGCGGCGGGTGGGCCGGATGCGTCGCTCTGTTTCCAGCTTGGCGAGTTGCTATACCGCCTCGACGACAAAACCGCCGCCCGCGAGCGTTATTATATGGCCATTGAGATTGATGAAAATTATGTTGAGGCACGGGCAAGCCTCGGCTGTGTCCTGGCCGATAGCGGCGAACTGGAACTCGCGGTCAGTGCATTTCAAGGTGCCCTTTCGCATCATCCCGACTATGCCGATGTACATTATCACCTCGGCATGACGTTGCAGAAACTCAACATGAACATCGAAGCCGAGCAACACCTCGAACGCTTCCGCGAACTGATGCCCAACAGCCCGTGGGCGGAAAAATAGAATCCGAGTCCGTAGCACCGGCAAGTGCGGAACGCGATCACTTCCGCTTTTCGTTTTCTAACACCATTTTTGTCAGGCAGAACCGGCAACAAAGTGATGGCAGAATGGAAAAACTGCGAGAATCAGGTTGTCCCAATCATTCAGTACAAAAACAAAAACTGATATTTAGTACACAACTGGCAACAAATTAGCTAAAGTTTAACGATTGTAATGACGATAAGAATCAATACATTATCACAGAAAAGTTTTCTATTCAAACAATGATTCAAAAAACCTGTTGTTTTGCTTGAGTGAAGTAAATAGCGATTCAGGATCGTTAGCAATTGAGCACAAAAATCAAATATTAATATTTTTTATTGAAAACCAATGTTGTTGAATTATAATTGAACCCAAAACGGCTTGAAATTGGAATTGACAGTGGATATTGATCAAACAAAAAACTCACATATCAGGCTTATTGAAACGAAAACAATCATGATTTCACACATGAAAAATCTCATGAAACCTTTTCACTTTACCATATCTTTGGTTTTTGCGACTGTTTTAACGTCACAAGTTGTTGCACAAACCGGCATTCAATGGGAAAAAGACCTTGAAAAGGCAAAAGCCCGTGCAACGGCAGAGAATAAGCCGCTGTTACTACATTTTTACGGCGATTCCTGCCCACCCTGTCAGTTGATGGAACGCGATGTTTTTCCCAAAGCCAAAGTCATTGAAAAAATGAATGCCGACTTTGTTGCTGTAAAAATCGATACTTCGCGCTCGCCTCAACTGATGAGCCAGTATCAGGTGCGTCTGATTCCGACCGATGTTTACCTTTCTCCAACCGGAGAAAAATTGTACGAGCGGGTTGGACTTGGGCAAACCCCGATGGCAGAATTTGTAGAAAAGTTTGTCGCAGAAATGAATTCCATAGCAGCCAGATTTCCCAAACCGCAACCTGTGCAAATTGCCCAGCCGGTGCAAAACACAGGTGTTGCTCTGGCCGAATATCATCAACCGAATATGCCACAACCTGCGAATCAAGATATACCAGCCGGGCTGGCCGGGTATTCGGTTGCCGCTCCTCTCTCGCAAGAAGTGACCTTCCAGCCACAGGTTCAGCCTGCGTCTGGTGATTCCGAAGGTTTTGCCGTATCCGGAGGCAACAACGGCCTTCAGGAAAACACGAATCTGGCGGCACAATTACAGCAACTTCAAACGGCACCGGGAGTCGTTTCGGACAATCCAGCGATTTTCCAGACGGTTCCACCGACCCTGCCGCCGCAACAATTTACACCACAAACAGTGGAAGAACAACAGATTGCGGCAACTCAACCATTCCAGCAGATACCGCCGCAACAGGCGTTCGAACCGCAAGCACAACCGCAATTTCAGGGAACCACCCAGCCATTGAATGTGTTGATGCCACAACCCTCTATACCGGGACAAGATCAACCGGTGCCTCAATATCCCGTCATGACACAAAACCCACTGGCACAGCAAAATGAACCGTTGCCGGCACAATCGAGCCAATCGGCCTTTGTTGCATCCGCAACGTCTGCCATTCCATCTGTCCCCGTCGGATCATTTGAAAACGGAATGGTTCGGAAACAGCCAACCACCGGGCTTGGCGCGGGCAATTCGCTCGGAGTTGTCACAGCGGCCAGTGACAAGCCGGTCACGGTACAACCGGCAACCATTGCATTCGACGGATATTGCCCTGTCTCACTGGCACAAACCGCGAAATGGATCAAAGGCAACGCGGAAATCACGACCGAATATGACGGTGTGGTTTTTCGGTTTGCTTCCGTCGAGGCACAAAAGACATTCGCCGTCAATCCCGGTTTGTATGCACCCGTTTTGCGCGGCAATGATGTGGTCGAACTGCTGACCAGTCGCCGTGAAATGGCCGGCCAACGGAAGTTCGGTGCCTGGTATCACGGGCATGTTTTCCTGTTTGCCAATGCGGATAATTATGAAAAATTCCAAAACAACCCGGAGTTATATGCATTTCAGGCTCAACAAGTTGCCAATACTACGGCCAATACACTGGCGGCAGTGCAAAGATCAGCCAACTGATGTGATGTGAAAGCCTCAATTTTGATATCGGCAAAAGAACAGTGCAAAATGCAACAGCAAGAGTTTGACGGCAATGCGATGGGACGTTTGATTGCTAGTCAGTGATCTGTTGTCACTCCAACGGCCACAAATCCATTTTCCTTGGGTAACATCCATCATGTCAGAAATCATTCGGGAATTTCGCGTTGACAAACTGCAAGTCAAAGCGTATTCGACGCGCGAACTCATGGGACATGCTGCCGGGCGAGTAGCGGCGGAAGCGATTACAAAGGCCATTGCACGGCAGGGGGCGGCGCGGGTTGTTTTCGCGGCGGCACCGTCGCAAAATGAAACGCTTGCCACGTTGACGTCCGACACGTCTGTGGACTGGTCGAAGGTGACCGCGTTTCACATGGACGAATATATCGGCTTGCCCGAAGATGCCCCGCAACGATTCTCACGCTATCTGAAAGAACGGGTTTTCAGCCGTGTGCCGTTGGCCGCCGTGCATCTGCTCGGATTGCAGCCGCCGGAACGGGAGTGCGGTTATTACGCAAATCTGTTGGCTGAAAAGCCGATTGACGTTGTTTGCCTTGGTATCGGCGAGAACGGACATATTGCCTTCAATGACCCGCCGGTTGCCGATTTCAACGACCCGCAACTGGTGAAAATCGTCACGCTCGACGTACCCTGCCGTCAGCAACAGGTCAACGACGGTTGCTTCCCGGACATCGGGGCAGTGCCGGAAACGGCGGTGACGCTGACGATCCCCGCCCTGATGCGCGGCGCAACACTCATTTGCACTGTGCCTGGCACGACCAAACGCAATGCGGTCCGTGCAACTCTTTATGAGGAATTCTCGACACGTTGCCCCGCAACGATCCTGAGAACACACGATGATTGTACGCTCTTTCTTGACGCGGATTCTTACCCGGACAGGTAACTCCAGGCAAGAGCAATTTGCCAAAAATGCTTGAAGTACGACCTTCCCTCTTAAGGTTGCGAGGGTGCGAGGGTTGGAACCGGAGCCACTTCGGTTTCGGTTTCTTCGACACCGTCGTCGGTCGGAATATAGGATTCGCAACTTGTCCTGACAGCACTGCAAGGATCGGCGCAGGGATCGTAGCAACTTATCTGGCATGGATCGCAGGGAATACAGCACGGCTTGCAGGGTACACAGCAGGGTTGACACGGGACACAGCATGGCTCAAACCATGCGGGGAACCAGGGGTATCGCGGTTTTTCCGGACGTTCCGGAAGCGGGGTTTTCTTGACGATTGTGGGATAAAAAATCCTGGTGGTGTTGACGTTTTTTTGATCCGGTGAATTTGTGTTCCTGCAAAACGCCAGGAAATCAAAGATGTTGTCATCTCCGGCCTTGTAATCGGCATAAGTATATCCATAATACTCGATCAGGTTTTCCCAAAAGACGCCGTCACCGGGATAATCCGCAAGATTATACCGGAATTGGGTTGGGGCATCTTCGTCGAAGACATACTCGCCTGGTCTCAAACTCTTATCGATGATGCCGGTTCCAATTTGCGCACCATTGTCCAGGCGAATGGCATCAGTCACTCCATCCCGCATCATGCGGAAACCGAAAATTCCAACCATGTTATCGATATCGTTGCGTATCGGGTTAGAATACCCCTTCCCGATTCTTGAATTGCTGTCCACAGAAAGAAAGCCTTCCTCCGGTCCGCGAAAATAGCTCTTCAGCTTTTCGTAGTACCTGAGCATTTCCGGGTCAAAGGCATGGCGTAAGGAGTCGGGGTCGAGTTCCTTATATCGGTTGAAGCCGTACCCGACGAGAACTACCCCGAGATAATAGTGTCTTGCCGGTGAGTAGCGGCTGTTATTCTCGTGCCCGATGACGGAAACGGCTCCGTTTCCTCCGGTCAGGATCATGTTGGCTCCGGATAAAGCGATAATATTGGCTTCCAAGAGACTAAACATTACTGTTTTGTAGGATTCGGGATCAAATACAGCGGCCTCACCCATGATATTGCTTCCGATCTGAGCAATCGAGTGCCAGGTTCCCCCGTTGGCCGGTTGGCGGTTGCCTGTGGCGGTCAGTATCGTGTGGCGGCCGGCGGTCGTGCTGTAAACATCGGCGCAGTAAATTCCGGGTTGAGTTTCCGTGGCATGCTGGTCAAACTCGTCCCCGACATGGCCGACGCCGCTCGTACCGCCTCGATCGGCGGTGATGAGAACATCACGCCCGGCCTTCAGGCCGATGTTGCCGCGCACTTCATTGACTCGAACCGTCCCGGCATTGGAATCCCAAAGATACACGAAACTGCGAACATTATGGCCGACACGCGCGATACTTGTCCCTTCACTGGTGATGACGGTGTCACGCCCGACGGTGACATTGGTATTGCCGGAAAGTTGATGCGGCCTGGAAAGCAGCTTCCCCGGTGAAAGCTCACTGTAAGCTGTGATATCGGCACCGACTTCACTGCCAGCGAGATAGGCATGTCCGATGTGCGCCGCAGGAACAAAGCCCGTATCACTGAGTTTCGCATCATACGACGCAAAAATGATCAGGTCGTTTTTCACATCGACATTGATGTCACCCGTCGGCACAAAGAGATCAGCCAATCGCTTCATGTCGTCCGACCCCGTCGAGAAATCAGTAAACCCTGAAAAGAGCGCGTCCGGATTTGGGCTTTTGAATAAATAAGGGAGATTGACAATCCGGTCGTCGTCATGACGGAAATGGTATCCCACCTGGGCATAGCCACCGTTGGCGGAGTACAGTTCGAGGTTCCCGACGGTCGTTCTCACGTTGGTCATTCCGTGATTCGAGCCGACGGAAATGTAAGCGTTGGGTTTGTCAGCGTTCAACGTGATGCTCTTGCCGGTGACATTGACATCGCCCGAACCATAAGCGTTGACCATTGTGGAAAGATGTTCCGAGTCGGCGTCCGGACTGATTCCGAAATTCACCTGGCCGTTGGTTGCTTCAATGTTAATGTCGGCGTCGGTTGTGGCAATGACGGACGAGTGGATATTCGTCACGTCGATGCCGGTGATCGTAATGCCGTTGCCTGACGATTGATCTCCCAGAGCCGCAATGGTTGCGTTCTCGATGTCGATGGTTTTCCCGGCGACATGGACGGTTCCCGCCTTGCCGTCGGGGGATTGATTCGCGAGCAGTTTGCCCTTGAGCAAAACACGCCCGGCAGTGGTGATTTCAATGGCATTGGCGCGGATCGTGCCGGTGTTATTGATGGCCAGTGCATAGACGTTGCCGTTGACATCGGCGAGTGAACTGTTTAAACCGTTTACCGTAATCAACGGGTGTCCCGGTGTGTTATGGACGATTGCGCCGGTTCCGGCATACAATGTGATGTTACCATTCGGAGCCTGTAATTCCCCGTTATTCACCACGTGGGAGCCCATCAAAACGAGGCTGCCACCCGGCTCCTGAACAATAATCGTTCCATGATTGATGACGGCTTTGCCTTGACCCTGGGTAAAAATCAATTCGTCGGTATCGTTGCCGATATAGCTTTGCAAATTGCTGGTATTAAGATCAAAAGTCGTCCCCACAAACCCTTTGGTATTAATAACGCCACCCTGACCGATTGTCAACCCGTTCGGATTGATGACATAGACATTGCCGTTCGAGAAGAGATTTCCGTCGATTCGAGTGTCTTGTCCTCCGGTAATATGGTTCAGAACGACGCCGTTGCCACTGTTGAATTGAAAGCTGCCCGTTTGATCCGGTCCGATATTGAAACTGTTCCAGTTGATGTAACTGCGGTCACCGTTGATGCCAATGGTCGTCGTGCTTCCGTTCTGATCCACTGCAATGCCGCCGTTGTTACTGATGGCACCATTGATATAGCCGAGGTTGGTTGGTTGCTGGGCCAAAAGCGGCAGGCCGCAAATGGAGGAAATGGCGAGCAGGGTTCCGCCTAAGAGGGCGTTTTTCAAAACACGATGAGCGTCGTTCGTTTTCATGATGGTCGATCTTTGCTAGAAAAGTTTTTGAGCCAAAAAAGGAAGGTGCAAGCGAAAAGTTTTTGCGACAGTGATTTTGCTTTCTTGCGAAATGCAGAATCCATGCAATCGAGAAAAGACAGGAAATGTATTTCTTAAATCAAAGTTCCAAAAGTGAAAATTATTTTTTCAATATTGTTCTAAAATCAGTTACTCGCGGTATGAAAATAAGACGCGTCAATGCATAGATTTAAGGGCATAGCATTTAATAAACCAAAGGCTGTCAAAAAAATAACTTGTTTTATAACAACTATTTATAAAAATCAAAAAATGACGTCTGTTGCAGGAAGTCATCATACGAGGTTTATCATGTCTAACATGCCGACGAAAAATACGAGGTTTTGGGGGAAATCAATCTAACATGAAAATTATTTTATGCAGGTTTTTTTTAAAATGCAACCTTTTTTCTGGAAATCATGTTGTTTTGCTATTAAAATCGGATTTAGCAATGTCGTTGCAAAGTCTTCAAAGTCGGTAAGGTATTCGGGTATTTCGCGAATCAGACTGATATGAATCAAAACACACAATTCGATTTTCTGTCTCATAGATTACGCAAGTTTGTAAGAGAAGAGGTGACGCTGTGACAAATTCCGATGATACCAAGTTGGACGATTTTCAAAATCCCGATGAGGAACAGGATCGCGATCAACTGGAACTTGACATTTTACGTGAAGATACAGTCAATATCGACGAAGCGGACGACGCATCGGTTGATCCGGATATGTTTTTTGAGGAGTTGGCGGTGAATCTGGGTTTGCCGGATGAATCGCTGATGGGTGAAAATACGGCCACGTATGCCGATGAACTCGACATGTTTGACGACTTGGAGAGTCAGGATGCAGGGGAAATCTTCGGTGCAGGTCAAGTTCCAGACGACGCTCAAGAAGAAATTAATGTGTTCGACGAAGTCAGCGAGGCCTCGTTTGACGATTCGGTGTTGGAATCCCCGACTTTTGACAATCCGACGGACGATTCCGCAAGTGACAGTGTTTCGCCGATTCTGAATGCTGTCGATGAGGATGAACAGTCGGTTGTTGCAGAGGAGTTGCTTGCTTCTGACTTGCCGTTGCCTTTGGAAGAAGTGCCGGTTGTTGTGGAAAAAATAGCGAAAAAGGGCAAAAAAGAAAAACCTCCGAAAAAGGAAAAAGTCCCGAAAGTCAAAAAAGAGAAACCACCCAAGAAGGAAAAAGCCCCCAAGGTCAAAAAGGAAAAAAAACCGAAAGAACCTCGCGAAAAACGCCCGTGGAACATCGCTGAAATTGACGTCGCTTTGGCTGTTGCCGCGATTTCGTTGGTGATCGGCTGCCTGTTTATGCTGGCCAATCTGGCGTCCAACCTCAGCTGACGCAAAGGGAAGACGCAACGCCAGGAAAAAAGAACGCTCCGACCATAGCCGGAGCGTTCTTTTTTAGTACCGGACCCCGGACTTGAACCGGGACGCCCTTGCGGGCAGTGGATTTTGAATCCACCGTGTCTGCCATTCCACCAGTCCGGCAAAAGCCAAGGATCAAATTTGAATTATTGATAGTCATATTACCACAGGACTTTCTATTTTGCAACGGGGAATCCGAAATTTTCTTGAAAATTTTATGAATACGGTGCAAAAGAAATCCCGTTTCTACTACGCCCATTTGTGCATTCAGGGCAATTGCCAAAGGCACGGAATCTTTGACGGACGGGAGGAATAGCACCCGCTGGGGTAAGTCGTTCAAACTTGTACTTACGAAATAACAAATCGTGTTACACTTGACATAACCTTGAAATTTGATACTGTAATAACATGCTGTAACCTTCTTAATAACATGCTGTAACCTTCTTCCCACTTACTTTTTCTCTCTTTTTTACTTTTCATGGGTATTTTCGATAAAATCAAACAGGGGCTGGCCAAGACGGTAAGGCTACTCAATACGGATATTCGCGATCTCTTCAAATCGGGGGGGCAACTTGTTGACGAGCAGTTTCTCGACAAGTTGTTCGAGATGCTCATCAAAACCGACATGGGCGTCACATCCGCGCAGGACACCGTTGACGAAGTTCGTGTACAATATCGTGGTCGCGTCGTACAAATGGCCGATGTACTTGAAGTCATCAAGGTCAAGCTCAAGTTGCTCATGGCCCAGCCGGAAGAGCCGATCCGGTTTGTCACGTCCGGTCCGACGGTCGTCATGGTTTGCGGCGTCAATGGTTGCGGCAAAACAACATCCATTGCCAAACTGACCTCAACGTTTCTTGCCGATGGGAAAAGGGTCGTGCTCGGTGCCGCCGATACGTTCCGCGCGGCGGCCACGGAGCAACTCACCATCTGGGCACAACGACTCGGTGCCGAAATCGTTGTCGGACCCGCCGGGAGCGATCCGGCCAGCGTCGCACACCAGGCGGTTGCAAAGGCCATTGAGACACGTGCCGACGTCTGCATCATCGACACCGCAGGTCGCTTGCAAACGCAACAGAATCTCATGCGCGAACTCGAAAAAATTCATCGCGTCATTGGCAAGCAGGTTCCCGACGCCCCGCACGAGGTTATTCTCGTTCTCGACGCAACGACGGGGCAGAACGGCATTTCCCAAGCCAAACATTTCACCGAAATCGTCAAATGCACGGGCATCATTCTCACGAAACTTGACGGCACGGCCAAGGGCGGCGTGGTTGTGGCGATACGCCGCCTGATTGATTTGCCCGTCAAGTACATCGGCGTGGGCGAATCCGCGGACGATCTGGTTGTCTTCGAGCCTGCCCCGTTCGTCGATGCCATGTTCGAACAGTAAACCTCATTCGGTGAATGGCTGCCGGGAGCACAACGAAGTGAAGCGACCGGATCATCTCGCATTCTGACAAGATCAAGGTGGGTGGCCAATATCCGAGCGGTCACATATCAAGTCACTGCGCTATCTCTCGTTCCTGGCCCGTCGGCATCCGGACAATTCGCTTGCTTTTTCTTCAAAATCAGCTAAAATCAGAGTAGAGGAGTCATAGTCATGTCGCGCTACATCAATCCTTACACCGATTTTGGTTTCAAGAAATTGTTCGGCGAAGAGGCGAACAAGGATTTGCTCATCGACTTTTTGAATACACTGCTTCCGGAAAAGCACCTGATCAAAGACCTTTCGTTTCGTAACCCGGATCACCTTGGAGCAACACCGACGGAACGTCGCGCGGTGTTTGACGTTTTCTGCGAAGCAAACAGCGGTGAAAAATTCATCGTCGAAATGCAGAAAGAGGACCAGGAATTTTTCAAAGATCGCTCGCT
>WRMR01000115.1 GCA_009776995.1 Planctomycetaceae bacterium
CCCGGAGAACGTGAAATGGGTCTTTTGGGGCGGAAACGGAAAATACTTGATTGGCTCGTTTGACGGGACAACGTTTACGAAGGAAACGGAACCGCTCACCAACAAATACGGCGGGAACGATTACGCAGCCATGACGTTTAGCGATGCCCCCGACGGACGGCGAATCCAACTGTCGTGGATGTCTGGCGGTCAGTATCCTGAAATGCCGTTTCATCAGCAGTTTACGATTCCCCGCGAATTGACGCTCCGAACGACGCCCAACGGTATTCGCCTGTTCATGGAACCGGTCAAAGAGGTGGAGTCGTTGCGATACCAAATGAATGAAGTGAAAGACGTGGTTGTTTCGCCTGGGAAAGTCTGGCTCATTCCATTTGTCAATTCCGGTTACTGGGTTTTGTGGTGTGGACCAAGTAGGTATGGGCACCTGCTTATCAACTCGCCGCTCTGCGATAATGAATTGAAAATTGACGTCAGCAAGGCGGACCGGCTTGCGATTCGGATTGGGGAGCAGATGGTTCTGTACGACGCACAAAAGGGACAGATAGTATTGGATAACATTTCCGCCCCGATTACGGTTGACGACGGTATTCTGAAACTCCGCATTCTGTATGACAGGACTTCAATCGAACTGTTTGCCCAGGACGGCGAAGTCCAGATCGCCAAATGTTTTCTCCCGAAAACCGGCAGCTCCTCTCAAGATTTGAGTGAGTTTTACAAAGGAATGAAAATTTCAGCTCATGGAGGTGATGTAAAAATTCTCGACGCCAAAACCTGGGGCATGCGTTCGGTTTGGCCAAAAAGACAAGTCGAAACTACAAACGGTGATTTATGAAATATTTCTTGTTGCTCCTCCTGACATTTGCGGGATCGTTCGTCTTTGCCCAAAGGCCGGACTTGATGACCTTCAAGGACGAAAACGGTGAGCGTCGGGAAGTCAGGTCGGAAAAAGACTGGGAAGTCCGGCGTCAGGAAATTCTCGACGCCATGCAGGAAGTCATGGGCAAACTGCCGGATCGTGACAATTTTCCCCCATTGGACATGCAAGTCATTCACGTCCAGGAAGAGGAAACTTTTGTCCGCAAGACAATCCGATTTACGGCGGCGGAAAACGAATTTGTACCGGCCTACCTTTATCTTCCGATTCGTGACGGGAAAAGTGTTTCGGGCAAACGTCCGGCCATTCTCGTCCCCCATGAAACCGACGATATGGGAAAACGCTCGGTCGATGGCGAACGTCCTCGACCCAATCGGGCTTACGCCCGTGAACTTGCCCTGCGCGGTTATGTTGTCATTGCGCCGGACTACCCGAGTTTCGGGGAATTGAAAGACTACGATTTCAAGGCGGCGCGATACGCTTCCGGCACCATGGCGGGAATTTTTTACCATATTCGATGTGTTGACCTGTTGCAGGGCTTGGACGAGGTCGATCCCGACCGCATCGGCGTGATCGGCCATTCCCTCGGCGGACACAACGCCATGTTTGTTGCCGCTTTTGATTCCCGCATCAAAGTGATCGTCGCAAGTTGCGGGTGGACGCAATTTGCCAATTACGATATTGGCCCCGTCGGAATCCAACACTACGGCGGCCGATTGGGACCGTGGGCACAGGACCGGTACATGCCGCTCATCCGGGAAAAATTCCAATTGGACGAAAAGCGGATTCCATTCGAGTTTCATGAGGTCATAGCACTCTTTGCACCCCGTGTTTTCTTTTCCAATTCGCCCGTTCACGACGCCAATTTCGATGTCGCCGGCGTCCGGGATGGCATCGAACTTGCATCGAAAGCATATACCTTTCACCATTCGGAAGGCAACCTCCAGGTCCGTTATCCCGAAGCGGAACACGACTTTCCTCCTGATGTCCGGCTCGAAGCTTACCGGTTGTTCGATCGAGTGCTGGCTTTTCAACCTGATCGCGACGACTGCCTGATGAATCCGAAATAAGCAAAGGTCGAAATATTTTTAATCAATTACCATCACTTTTTCTCAAAGAAGGAATACGATTATGCCCAAAGACAATGTGACCAGACGTTCGTTTCTCAAGAGCAGTGGATTGGCGGCTGTCGGTGCCGTTTTGGCAACGCAGGTATCGCCTGGAGTTGCCCAAACCGACGCCGTTTCCGATGCCGCTGTTCCCGCCATTCTCGGTGGCCCCAAATCCCACACATCGGGATGGAAAGGCTGGCCGCAGTGGGATGCGGAAAAGTTCAACCCGCGCATGAACGCCGTGATGAGCGGTCGTGTCTGGTCGCGCAGCGGCAAGGTTGACGAATTTGAAAAGAAATGGGCCGAAATGCACGGCTCAAAGCATTGCCTCACGACAGTCAACGGCACCAATGCCCTGAGTGCCGCTTGGATGCAGTTGGACATCCGTCCCGGCGACGAGGTGATTTGCGCCCCTTACACTTTCAGTGCCTCGGTGTTCGGTGTCCTCTACAAAGGGGCCATGCCGGTTTGGGCGGACATTGATCCGATGACGTTCCAAATCGACCCGGAAAAAATCAAGGCGAAAATCACGCCGCGCACCAAGGGAATTCTGCCCGTCCACATCTGCGGATATCCCTCCGACATGCCGGCCATTATGCAAATCGCCAAAGAACACAATCTGTTCGTTGTGGAAGACGCTTGCCAGGCTCACCTGGCGGAAATCGACGGCCAAAAGGTTGGAACTTTCGGCAACGCCGGTTGCTTCAGTTTCCAGACCTCGAAAAATCTTCCCATCGGAGAAGGCGGTGGGATTCTGACGGATGACACCGAGTATTATCACCGGCTTTATTCCTACCATAATTACGGATATGCGTCGGGAACCAAGCCCGGCCAAGTGTCCAGCGGTATCACTTCCTTCATCCTTGCGACCAAAATTCGCATGGCTGAATACCAGGCCGTGATCGGATTGTGCCAAATGGAAAAGCTCGAAGAGGAACACCTGATACGAAACGAAAATGCAACGTACCTAAGTGCAAAGCTTTCCGCCTATCCCGGTGTCACGCCGGTCAAATTTCATAAGGGTGGGACGCAAGCGTCCTATTACATTTACTCCATGGTTTACAACCCGGAAGGCTTGGACGGGCTTTCCCGCGGACGGTTTTTGGAAGCACTGAACGCCGAAGGGGTTCCGGCGTACACCGGTTACCCGAACGATCCGATTTACACGCAACCGTTCCTCAATGATGTGTTTCAATCCGAAATATATCAAAAATTTTACACGAAAGACGAACTGGATTTTGAAAAATACAAAGAGCGAAACCACTGCCCGGCTTTGATCAAGACCTTCAATTCGGCCATTTGGATCGGTGCCCAGGGAATCATGCTCGGAACAAAATCCGACATGGATGACATTGTCAACGCCGTGGACAAAATCCATAATAACGTCGCGAAGATCAAGGGTTGACCTGTCGCGAAAAGAGCGACTGCGCGTCACAAACGGATTTCGATAAGGTTTTCGCCAAAAAAATCAGCGGACAGGATTTGCAAGTTGATTTTCTTTTCGACTGGATGAACAAGATTTTTAGAATTGAGAGATATTCCTTGTCGCCCTCAACCTAATCATCCTGGAAATCTTGTCTTAATATTTTCCGGCGAAAGCCCTGATTGCATCAAAGGCTGTCCCCAAAATCCTCCCGAAATTTCGCGACGAGTCGTTGCTGCCAGTCACCGATCTGTTCCAGGGTACCGTAGAAGAATCGAAGAATTCTCGGTTCGTCGAGCCATTGGAGGCCGCCGACCAAGTGGCGATTTTGGCAGAGCCAGTTGACCCGATCCACCGTGTAAACGATCTGCGACATGGTGAACACCCGGCGCGGCAGGGCCAGCCGGACAAGTTCCATGGGAGCAATCGGCTCCGAACCGTCTTCATTTCGCTGCTCGGACAGCGTACCTCGCTCCATTCCACGGACACCGCTGATGATATAAAGTGCCGACGCCAATGAACCCGCCGGATATTCCGTCGGCTTCAGATGTGGCAAAAAGTCCCGTGCGTTGAGGTGGCAACCGAGTCCGCCCGGCGGGGTCACGACCGGGACGTTATGCTTGATGAGCTCGTTCGTCATGTATTCGATGAACTGCGGTCCCTGCGATATGACGTCCTCGTCCAGCGTTTCATACATGCCGACCGCCAGTGCCTCCATTTCGCGAACCGACATCCCGCCATACGTCAAAAAACCTTCATACAACGGAATGAACCCCCGGATATCCAGGTAATACTGCCTGCTGGCCGTGCAAATTCCGCCACCGCGCGCGAAACCGAGTTTGCGACCCGAAAAATAGAGGATGTCGCTCGCCTCGGCCATGGCCAGGGCGATTTCATGGATGCTCATGTCTTTGCAAGCGGCTTCGCGCTGCTTGATGAAATGGAGATTGTCCGAAAGGAGACTGACGTCCTGAATGAGCGGAATGCCGTTGGCGCGGCAAAGCTTCGACACCTCCCGCAAATTTTGCAACGAATACGGTTGCCCGCCGATGAGATTGGTGCCGGCTTCCATACGGACATAACCGATTCCCTCCCTGCCGCGTTCGGCGATGATCTGTTTCAAGGCCGCAATATCCAAGTTTCCTTTGAACGGGCAAGTGGAGGTCATGTCGAAGGCGTCTTTCACGGGGATTTCCAGAATTTCGCCGCCCAACTCGGTGATATGAGCTTTTGCCGTGGTGAAGTGATAGTTCATCGGGACCACCTGCCCTTTTTTGAGGAAGGTCTTGGACAGGACGTGTTCACAGGCGCGGCCCTGGTGGGCGGGCAGAAAGTATTCCATCCCGAAAACGTGCCGCAACGCCTTCTCCAGGCGATAGAAGGTGGCCGAACCGGCGTAACTGTCATCGGCCTGCGACATGGCCGCGAGCTGATCGTTCGACATGGCATTGACGCCGCTGTCGGTCAGCATGTCAAGAAAAACGTCCGCGTTTTTCAAAAGGAACGTGTTGTTCCCGGCTTGTTGCATGGCTTCCAGCCGTTCGTTGATCGGAAGCAGGTTGAGCTTTTGGATGATCCGGACGCGGTGCATTTCAATCGGTGTTGTCTTGCCGGAAAAAAATTTGATGTTGGCCATGATGTTTGGTCTTTCGTAGTGTGGAGTTGCGGGGTGGTGTGAGAAATGCCGGGAATGGTGAGATCGGTTTTCCGAAACGATCGGAGGACTTTTCGGAAATAACAACTCACTATACAGTTTACCAAAATGATCCCGTTATGCAACCTAACGCTACCTGGCCGCAATCAAAAAAACAACCCGGTGACGCCGGTTTGAATGCGGGGTTCGTCCTGAAAGAACGGTTCCCGGTTCCAGGAACCGTGGCTCAACGGCAAAACCTTCGTGGGGAATACAAAAATCCCTTCATTGCGATTTCACACCAGTGACGCCGACGGAAATGATTTACGCAAATTCCGGCCGGCGTTCGAGCAGTTGTTTTTGCAGGCGTTCGACAATGCTGCTGTGCATCTGGCTGACCCGGCTTTCGCTCAGGGCAAGCGTCATGCCGACCTCTTTCATGGTCAGCTCCTCATAGTAGTACAAGATGATGATCAGCCTTTCGTTCCGGCTGAGCCCCCGCGTGACCAGCCGCATGATGTCCGACTTTTGAATCCGGCCAGTCGGGTCTTCACCCTTCTGATCCTCGATCATGTCGATTTCGCTGACGTCTTTCGAACCGTCGGTTTCGTACCACTTTTTGTTCAGGCTGACAATATTGGCCGTGTTGGCGTCAAAGAGAATTCTGTCCAAATCGCCGGAACTGATGCCCATGTGGTGCGACAATTCGTCATGCGTCGGCGTGCGTCCGAGTTCGTCACTCAATTCCTTGCTCGCTTCGGAGAGTTTTCGTGTCCGCGAACGCACCAGACGCGGCACCCAATCCATGTTGCGGAGTTCGTCCAGCATGGCTCCGCGGATACGCGGCACGCAGTAGGTCTCGAATTTCACGCCCCGCGTGAGATCGAAGGCGTCAATCGCGTCCATCAGGCCGAAGACCCCGGCTGAAACCAGGTCGTCCAGTTCGACTTCGTCCGGAAGCCGGGAGCAAACCCGTTCGCCGTGAAACTGCACCAGCGGCATGTAGTGTTCGATCAAGACATTGCGCAGTTCCTGGTTGGAACGGTCCGTATCGAATTCTTCCCACAGCTTTGCCACATCTTCGGCACACAACTGTGCTAAAACCATAGTTATCCTCCATGATTTCTTGTTCGAGCGTTTCCTGGGGGGAAAGGGCAAACAAACGATCATCCGTCAACGCTTGCCGCGCCGCTTCGTTTGACGACCCTGTCACAAGAGGGGACGTTCGCTCTTCGAACGATCATCAAGCGTTCCGCGAGTTCCAGCCCACCTGCTTAACCCACTTTGTGACAAAGGCGAAATGCTCTGATTGTTACGGCACAATCAAGACGCAAATCAATATCGATGACGCATGAAGACATGCGAACACGACAAGAATCCAACGCGTTGAAAAGCCTCAAAACAACAAAACATCGCTCGAACCGGGGGGATGCCCCCGGTCGATAAAAATGCCCTTAACCAGTTTATCGTCAGAAAAAATCGGCTTATTGAGCAAAAAAGATAAAATCGCTACAATATACCCAGTCGCACACCGGAATTTTTTGTCTAAACATGCGAAAAACGATTTATGTACAGACAAAAGACGTCTTTTGTAACATTTCAGCCGCAATCGTGCGGGTGAACCAGATTTTTACCGGAAACTTTCTGCCAAATAAAGCATGAAACGTTTTCTTGGTGCAATGTGGTGAAAAAGAAATGCCGTGAACGGTTACCATTTCACCTCGCAATGCGGCCATATAAATACACATCCGTCCCGATGGTTTCAATGACCGGATTCCTGAGCGGAATCGCGTCACGCATTTGCTCCAGGCCGAGCCCGCCGATGGGAACAGCCGTCTCTCGTCCTCCAACCAGTTTCGGCGCGATAAATACGTGAACTTCGTCGATGAATTGCAGGTCAAGGAGCGTTCCCAGTAACATGCCGCCGCCTTCGGTCAGCAGGTTCGTCACACCTCGTTGGGCAAGATGCCGCAGCAATCCGACCATGCGTTCATGGTGAGTTACCCCTGCGAGCGGAAGCACTTCGCAACCCCGTTCGGCCAGGATTGCGGCGTTGTGTCGCGACGTTTCATTCGTGTCAAGTGCCTCACGACTCGTTGCGACAAGGACACCGGCTTCGCAAACGGTTTGCGCAAGACGGCTTGACGGTGAAAGCGACGCCTGCGAATCAAAAACAACACGCAACGGCGTCCGGTGGGGGAACAATAATGAGTCATCATTTCCTGTTGCGGTCGCGTTGAGACGAACCGTCAACAGCGGGTCGTCCGTCGCGGCGGTACGGCTGCCGATCAGAATCGCGTCCGATCTTGCCCGTAACCGATGCACGGCCTGCCGCGAGGCTTCCGACGAAATCCAATCGCTCGAACCGGAACGCGTCGCGATTTTCCCGTCGAGAGTCATCGCCCACTTCGCAATCACCCACGGCCGCTGTTGTTCGATTCGCGTCAGGTAGGGTGCATTCAGTTCGCGGGCTTCCGCTTCGTGGCAACCAAGCGTCACCTCGACGCCATGTTCCTGCAATTGGGCTAAACCGCCGCCGTCCACCGCGTCAAACGGGTCGCGCATCGCAACAACTACCCGCTTGATCCCTGCGTCAAGCAGTGCCAGCGTACACGGTGGCGTTTTGCCGTCATGACAACAGGGTTCGAGCGTCACGTAAGCGGTGGCTCCCACGGTCGATTTTTCCTTCGACCGGGCGTCCTGAATGGCTTCGACTTCCGCATGCGCACCGCCGAATGCCCGGTGCCAGCCTTCGCCGATCACCTCACTTGTGCCGTCGGTCTCATGGGTTGCGACGATCACACAGCCGACCATCGGATTCGGCTCGACGAACCCTTCACCCTGCCGGGCCAATTGAATCGCCCGGGTCATCCAGTGTGCGTCGTTCGATTCAGGATGCGTTGCCATATTGGTTTTCCCGAACCCGGTATTTTCCAGTTAATATACACCCTATCATACCACAGCGCAACCGGTAAGGATAGTACACATCATCTCCAATGCAGGAAATGAACTCCATGCCCGGTTGACAAAATTTCGCTTGAATACTTGCGACTTATTCCGGCTGTTTTATAATGAGAGGTCTATTGAATTACGCAAGGCTATGCCGCAAACAACAGCGCGTCAGGCGAAACAGGATGCACGAACTGGTTTACACTTCCGCACCGAAAGGGTTGAAGCCCGGCAGTCAGGGATTTTGCACGGTTGCGTGCAGTATCGGAATGCCACCGAATCTTATGATGCGTCTCGAAGCGTTGAGCGGTTACCGGCATCTTTTCCCGCCGGGGCAACAACCCTGCGGCATGAATCCTGTGGTTCGTTCCCATCTTATCGTGCGCGTCGGCGGTACGGACTGGCACGTTCTTTCGCGCATCGCCGACGCGGGCATTGATTACACGCAACGGTCGAACAAGATCGCCCATCACATCGTTTTTGATGCGTCCGGGTTATCCCCGGCCGGTCCAGCGGCATTGCTTGCCTGCGAAAGCCGTTTTTTCAGCGATTGGGACGGCGAACCCAAACTGATAACGAAACCGACGGCTTTCCCGCAGGTCAAATCGCCGCCGCAAATCTGCAAGTCCTGGGAGCGCGTCACCGGCGATGCAGGCTGGGGCGGTGTTTTGGCGGACACTGTCCGGGACAATCGGCAGGTCAATCTGGTCGTGTCGCCTGAAATCGACGTGACGGCACTTTTTGCCGAATCATTGGCCCTGTTGCCGCCCGACTTGCGCTGGCAAACGACGTTGACCACCTATTTCACACGCTTTCCGAGCGGAATCGGCTGTCGTTGGCGGTGCATCATGGCCGGGTCGCCGGAAATGTCGCAAATCGGGTTGACGCCCGACGCGATGGTCATCGACCTGACGCAACCGCTCAAAACGCCGGTGCCAACACCGCTGGTCAAAGCTGCGAGAAACGGTAAGGCACCGACCGCGTTTTTCAACGTGGGGAACATCGCCGGGCTGTCGGCGGCAATGGATGCCGAACGTCAGCGGGATGAACAGGTTGAAACGGCGTCAAAATCACCGCCCAATAATGCACCGCTCGAAGCGATACCTGTTGTCAAACCGGGAAAAAAGGCGAAATCGCCGAAGCGTTCGAAACACGACCGGTTTTACGAAAACCGCGAACGGTGGCTGAACGATACAAAAATGCAGGAAAAATGGGGATTGCCCATGCTGCTCGGACTTGGCCTGCTGTTTTTCGGCGTGCCGGCTCTGCTGATTGCCGCGATGGTCTTTGCAAAGTCCCGCGATGTTCCACCGCCACAACCTGCGACACAGGTGATTCACCACGAAGAAACAAAAATTCATGATGATGAGAACAAATCTTCCGGTCAAGAGTTACCCGAAGAGAATACGGAAGCCATAGAGGAATGAGTTGGTACTGAAAATGCTTGACAATGACCATGCTGTGCATTACAATGGTAGTGTTAATCTTTATCGGTAGGTTTACACTATGATGACAGTACAAGTTCGCGTTGATGGCAGTATGCGTCTGCCTGCCGTGGCCACCAGCTATCCAGCCAATTCAACGATTTTCGTGAATGCCACACCGAACCCGACTGGTTGCTCATTTATCAGATTTTTGAGGATTTGAGGATAAGTTGATTCTTTCCGTCACTGGAGTAGGTGCGCACTCCGATCTGTTTGGTGAACAGGTTGCGACAGCTATTGCACTGAATGCAAACAATGTTAGCTGTGTCGCTCTGCGACGCGCATTACCAATGGAGATTCTTCCATGAAAAAACAATACATCATCTTTTTTTTCATAGCGATTGGCCTGTGTCTTTTCGGTCTTGTTGCCTTTATGGGAATCTACGCTCTGTATCAGCAGTATTCGCTTGAGGCCGGCAGAACCTACTGTTCTGCACAATTACGAGACGATGTTGTTCTCGATACAGAGGAAGGCCCTAAAAAATTTCAGGTGTTTGAAATCGTATGTAAACGAAAAGATCAATTCAATGCAACCTTACGTCTGGAGGCCACTTTTTGGGATACTCCATACGAGAGGGGGAATTCTCCACGATATGAGGTGACTGGCTTCCCGGAACAACCCTCCAGGCGTTTGAGTGGTATTTGGATTGCACACTTTTATGTTCTGGGAGCCAAAGATGGAACCATCGGCGTATTCGAGAAGATACCGACACAGGAGACGTTTCAAGAAAAACCGGAAATGCTGAAATCGTTTGCTTCGCTTGACGAACCTCAACAAGACATCATCTGGAACAACGACAACTCACCTCACTCTCCCAACAATACTTTTATTTACGGATTTGACAGAACAAGTCGAAAGATGCATTCGGTAATCATTCTTGATATTGGAGGACGTTCATTGGACGACGCGACAAAATGAATTGAAAAAATGGCATTGGCGGTCACGCCATGACCGCCCTGACTGCGTTTCGCTGTCGTAATTATTCCATCCGCCCTATCGCCTTGAAATCCTCTTTCAGCGAGCGGTACAGTTGCTTGTACACCGGGTACGCACGGTCGTAATGGGTTTTGGCCTTGCGACTTGGTGCCGTTTCGCCGGACAGTTGAATGACCGCCTTGCAGGCTTCCTGGATGTTTTTGTACTCGCCCGCTCCGACCGCCGCAAGCAGCGCGACGCCGAACGCCGGTCCTTCCTCGCTTTGGATTGTATAAACCTTTTGGCCGAACACGTCCGCCTGGATTTGCCGCCAGAACGGGCTGCGCGAACCGCCGCCTGACGCGCGAATTTGCTTGACCGGCACACCGAGCTCGCGGATGATGTCGAGGCTGTCGCGCATCGAATAGGTAACGCCTTCCATGACGGCGCGGATCATGTCGCCGCGCGTATGGGCCAGCGTCAGGCCGACGAAACAGCCGCGAGCGTCCGGGTCGGCGTGCGGTGTGCGTTCACCGGAAAGATAGGGCAGGAAGAACAAGCCCTGACTTCCGACGGGCGCAGCGGCGGCTTCTTCCGACATGAGATCATAGACGTCGCGTTTTTGCCGCTTTGCCTGTGCGACCATTTCGCGGCACAAGGTGTTGCGGAACCATTGCAGTGAACCACCGGAGCAAAGATTGACGCCCATCTGATGCCACTTGCCCCGTGCGGCATGGCAGAACGTGTGAATCCGGCCCAGAGGATCGATACGGACATCCTCGCTATGTACAAACATAACGCCCGATGTGCCAATCGATGTCGAGAGGACGCCGTTGCCGACAATGCCGTTGCCGATGGCACCAGCGGCACA
>WRMR01000116.1 GCA_009776995.1 Planctomycetaceae bacterium
AACCGGAGTCCTCGCAATCGCACTCCACGCCGCTGAAATCAAACGAAAAATAACCCAAAACACCCACTTGGACAGAAAAACTCACACCTGACCATGAACGGTAGGAAAAAAATGAAATTGAACCGCTCAAACCCGGAAATTTGAAACCTGAACTCTGAACGTTGAAACCTGAACTGGAAGTTTTTTCAATTTTTGTACCGGTTTTCATGTTGATTTCCTAAGAAAGGAAGAGCAGAATGAAGAATGAAGAATGAAGAATGAAGAATGTTCCGCTTCCTTATCTTCACTCTGAACTTTGCTCTTTGCACTTTGCTCCGTTTCGACCGCTCGATAACTCTCGCGGCTCTGATTGGAAATATTCTGCACTCTGCATTCTACTCCGCTTCGACCGCTCGATGACTCTCGCGGCTCTGATTGGAAACATTCTGCATGAGCCTTACAGTTTCAGTACATGATACACATTTTCTTCTGCTGGAGCAACTACGTCTATGCATTCAAACCGCCATCCATCAGGATGTTTTCGCCGTTGATGTAAGCTCCGGCATCCGAAGCCAATAAAACCATCAGTCCCTTGATGTCATCGTGATTTGCCATTCTGCCCAAAGGAACTTTCTTACAATAGTTTTCAAGAAACCGTGGCGGTTGGTGGTTGAATAAACCTCCGGGGCTGACACAGTTCACGCGAACATTTTTCCCGGCAAATATTTTGGCCAGGTAAGCCGGGGGTACCAATTCCCCGGCTTTTGTGAAAAGATTTTTGAAATGACCGACTTACCACGTTTTAGGCAGTTCGTTTTGGTGGTCGTTTGGTGAAGTCGCGGTTGTTTTTCATCAGACGCCAGATGACTCGCGCCAACTTATGCGCCACAGCGATCATCGCGTAACGGTAGCCTCGGTGGGCGTGACGTTCGAAGATACGATTGAAATCATGATGTTTTTTGCAGACGATGATGGCCGACATGGACATCGTCCAGCGCAACAGTGGCGAGCCGCGTTTACTGATGGGGGTGTGTCCTTGAATGCTGTCACCGGACGTGTGTTCGCTGGGGTCAAGTCCGCAAAACGCTGAGTATTTTTCCGGTCCTGCGAACATCGTCACGTCGCCACTTTCGGCAAGAATCGTCTCGGCAAGTTCGGGGCCGACGCCAAGCGAAGTGATCGGATTCGGCGTTTCCGTCATTCGTTTTCGCAGTTCGACATTGACTTCCTTGAGTTGTTTTTCCATGAAGTCAAAAAAAAAAATCGACGATCATACGAAACTGATGGTTGACAGTTTTATCACCTTGTTGTGTGCCAATCGATTCCCTGGCACGACTCAAAAGCAAATCGATTTTTTCCTGCGAAAACCTTTTGTGGCTTGCCCGTTCGAGGACAGTCTGAACCGTTTTACGTTTTCCGGTCAACGAACAAGGTGTAATACCGATATCTCGAATCAACTGTCGGATCGACGGCAGGAACGGTTTGCAGAAAATGCCTTCATACTCCGAAAAATACGATCCAAAAGCGAAATCGCA
This sequence comes from Planctomycetaceae bacterium, assembly GCA_009776995.1. Taxonomy (GTDB): domain Bacteria; phylum Planctomycetota; class Planctomycetia; order Pirellulales; family Thermoguttaceae; genus WRMR01. The sequence goes on from WRMR01000116.1 coordinate 1,515, forward strand.
TGGCGGAGAATGATGCCGTGAGTACGAATGAGTCGCCAGCGATGCCGTACCAACAGTCACAACTCGAACGTGGCTTCGTCAGGCACAATCCCACGCATCACGAAATTGATGAAAGTGAAACGCTGGCATGGTGCGTTACATAATGTCCAGCCGCTAACAGGAAAGCCCCTGCTGATCTGAAGCCAGCGTGAGGAAAAAGTAAAGGGCGATTTCGCTTGGCGTGAATGTTTCAAGGAATCCGTTGCTGCGCAAGCGATGGTCAAGCCATGCAAACGAAGGCGGAATACGCCGAACGGCATGAGGATTGATGAGGGTGAGCGGTTTTTTGAGTGGCATGATGAAACCTCCGACTTGTTGATGAAGAGTTGGCTTGGTGATGAAAAGTTGGCGAACAACTCGCCGTTTGCCATACTTTCTAACGCCATTGGACTGGTATTACTTTTGTGAAAAGCTTTGTGGCCTTTGTGTTAAATATTTCAACACAAAGGGATGCACAAAGTTCGCAGACATCAATGCAAAGTCCATAGCGTTGTACGGTATAACCCGGTACATCAATATTTCCAACCGTTGAAAAATTCCGGTTTGATAAGCGGCTCCATTTCAGGACAGTTGACGGCAATCATGTTTTGAGCATCCCAGTCGAACGACTTGTGGCCTGCGTAAAAGGCTGCGTTACCCAAAATCGCCGTTTCGGCCATCGGACCGGAATAGTTGAAATGACAGGTTGCAAGCGGTCCACCCTTGCAGGCATCGACCCATTCCTTGTGGAAGCCCGGCGAATCCGGCACAAAAGATGTCGGGTACTTGTAATCGGCAAATTTGTCAACAGGCAACAGGACATGATTCGAGAAACCGGCCAACAGCAGTCCTTTCTCACCGACAAAGAAAGCCCCCTGACCAGCGGGGAAAGCGAATTCCTTCCTGGTCAGCGTGTCAACAAATTTGTCCGGCAGTTCGTATTCCTTCTTGACCGAAACCGCCGTTGTGTGGTACCAGTGCAAGGTCACGGGCGGCAGTTCGCCGCGTACGGGATACTTGAACGTGCAGTGCATCGACTTGGGTGTGCGATAGTCATCGACTTCCGGTCCGGTCGCCGCAACATGCACGGGGTAAGCCAAATCAAGTGCCGCGTAAGGAATATCGAGAATGTGGCACGCCCAGTTGCCGGTTTCGCCTGTTCCGAAATCGCGGAAGAACCGCCAGTCGTAGGGGCAATATTCCGGGCTATAGGGTCGTGTCCTGGCCGGACCAAGCCAAAGTTCCCAATCAAGCGTCGAAGGCACTTCGGGGAATTTCGTCGGCATCGACGGCATCCCGCGGTCGCCGCCGATCCAGGCATGGACTTCTTTGACCTGGCCGATGGCGTTCGATTGAATCAGTTCGGTGACGCGATGCATGTTCGGATAGGCGTGACGCTGTGCACCGATCTGGCTGGCGACGCCCATTTTTTCAGCTTCCGTCGTGATGATACGGCATTCCGCCGGCGAGTGGGCGAGCGGCTTTTCGCAATAAATGTGTTTTTTCATGCGGATGGCCATGATCGCCGGATGATAGTGCGTGTGGTCAGGCGTCGCAACGACCACTGCATCGATTTGCTTGTCCAATTCGTCGTACATCTTGCGGAAGTCAAGGTATTTTTTCGCACTTGGAAACCGCTCGTAAGCGTTGCCTGCGCGAACATCATCCACATCGCACAAGCCGACAAAATGGACTTGTTTTTCGAGATTGTCGAGACTGTATTTGCCCTGCCCGCCGAGGCCGACCACGGCGACGCCCAATTTTTCGTTCGGCGACTGCCCGTAGGATAACAGGCCGCTCCGCAAGAACATGCTTCCCGCACCAGCAACAACCGATGCTTTCAATATTTGACGGCGATTGATTCGCGATGACATGGAATTTTCTCCGTGAACGAAATTGATATTTCAAAACACCCATAAACTCCATATTATACACCATTTGAGATTTTGGTCAACAATTTTCATGTCGCATGAAAAGGTGTGTTTGTGGGAAAAAATGGGCAATTTATCGAGTACGATAGCACATTGAGTCAGGGCGGCCATCACCGTGACCACCCTGCTTTCATGGCGATGTGATGACAAACGTCTCATTGACTTTCGCCAATGGCAATCACCGGGGACTGAAGCAGGCCGGTGGGGTAAAGCTGGTAATCGTCCGACCAGCCTCTGCCGCCGGTGATCCAGTTTGGCGGGCCATACCCGCTGGAGCGTTTCGGCACCTGGTGCAGCGGTCCGAAGGTGTTCCGGCGGTTCAGCACCAGTTCGAGGGACAGCGATTTGTTCCGCGCCACGTCATTGGTGATGCGAGTTTCAAACGGCTGCCAGCCGATCATGCGGCGTTCGCAACCGTCTGACCACACATTGACCACGGCGGCAAAAAATTCGGGCAATTGTAACATCGCCTCCTTGTCCGCTGGGAGACCGCCCGGCAACGGCACGTCGTAAACGATCTTCCCGCCGTAAAATGGCAAGCCCTGGGTGCAAATATCGCCGACGGCCAGTTGCTTCGGCAGACTCACGATCTTCGCCTTGCCGCCGGGCAGGGCTTCGACGCCGAATTGCCCCAGCATGTACAATGCTTCGAGATTCGACGCGGAATCGTAGGATTTTTCGATTTCAATGCGGTTTTCGCCCTGTAAGAGCATGGACACCGATACGTCAAACGTGAGAAACGCGTTGTCAACCCACCAGGGTGGGCGACCTTGCGTATCAAGCTCCTGGCCGTTGACCCAAACTTTGCACGTATCCGGTTCCTCGATGGCCAGCTCGACCTTGCCTTGCGGCATTGTGTCGATGGTGAAATCGTATCTGAGTTTGACGGTGCCGACGAATTGCGCACTCATGCCGGCCTTCTTTTGATACCACGGTTGTAGCATTTCACCGCCGCGATGCGGAAGGCCGAAGAAATCGCGTGCTTGCTGATCGACTTTCAGCACTTCGGTACGCGCAATGGCTTTTTGCTCGTTGCCGTCTGCCTTGCGTGCCGTTGCTTCCGCGTAATCCAGCACACAGACGTTTGGCTCGCTCAAATGATAATCAAACGGCCCGTCGATCTTCAAACTTGACCCGGCGGTGAAGGTGGTACGTTTCGGCAAGTCGGATGGTTTGTTCTCCTCTGATTTGACCTTAAAGACAAACACTTTTTCACCGGCGGGGGGTAGGGAAAAAGTGGTTTTATAAACCGGGTAAGGAGTATCGCCATCTTTTATGACCTTTTCCACTTTTTGCACATCCACAGCATAACGTTTCCCGGTCAACGCATCCCATTCTTGCACATCATTGTAATGAGTAAAGTTCATTTCCACATTTTCTTGTGATTTTTGCAAGTCCATGTTCATGACAACACAACAAACTTCTTCGTGTCCTCTAAACCAATTAAACCAACGTGCTTGAGAATAAATACTTGTGATGGGTTTAAGTGTTTTACTGTCCAAGACATTGATAAAAGGGTTGTCTTGTAACTGCGAAATCAATGCTTCCTGTTCCATTGGAACTTGCATTGTATTTTCGTCCTCAATAGTTTCGATCAGCTTAGCGGGTCTGTCCGAAGGTTTGCCGTCAACATATTTTGGAACATCGCCGACAAAAATGATTTGGCCATATTCTTGTTGAGCAAATTTTTCCAGCAAGTCCATCGTTGTGCCACGAATTGTGATCATTGGCGGAACCACGATTTGCTTATATTTCATGTTTCCGACTTCCACCCACCAGTTGTCCTCATTCACGCTCCCCAACCGCGCAAGCATATCCTCATCACCGTAATCAAAATCAATTTGACTACCGGCAAGCCAATGAAAAATGTCCTGGTAGGCTTTTTCGAGTTTGACAATGTCCGGGTCAACGGCACTGAGGTGACTGCACCAACCGGGGTAAAACTGGCACCAGAGACTTTCGGCCGGGTTGATGACCAGTACATTGCAGACCGGTTGTCCCTGCGTCAGCAACAGGCCGAGCCTTGCGTAGTAGGTTTCGAGTTGCTTCCAGTCCTCCCACCAGGCGGATTGGTAGAAAATGCTCGACGGGTAATCGCGTTTCGATTCGCCGAGCATGTTGTACCACGACAGATGCGGACAACGCAGGTTGATGCCGAACAAAGCCTGCCAGTCGCCGACGGCCTTGTAATTCTCAAAGGTCATCTGCCAGCCCGTACAGCCGTACAGTTCGTCCAGCAGAAATTTCTGTCCAAGCTGCCGGGCGGCCGATTGCAATTGCTTGACGATCCAGTAGTTGCGGTTGCCTTCGGTGAGGTGATCGACGCCGGGGCAGTGCATGTACTCGTAGGAACGCATCAGCGAACCTTGCATGATCGCCTGGCACGACAGCGAATCCTCGTGCAACAGATGGCCGGTGAAGATGAAATTGTTGTCGTCACACCAGTCGTACAGCGGCTTCATGTAGTTTTCGAGAAACAGCGATTGCGTTAATTCCATGTACGCCCACTTGACCGGCGAAACCTTTTCACCGTTCTTTTTCAGGAACAGTTCCGGCAGGTTTTCCATGACGTCATAGCCGAACCGCTTTTGAAATTCCTCCGGCAATTTGGCCGTCCAGGGGATAATCCAGTGCGGTTCGGGCACGTAGGCCGAAAATTCGGACATGAGCGGTCCGCGATGCGGCTCGTCGGTGAAAATTCCCTTGACCGTGCGCCCAAGCCGGTTGCCGAGCCGCTTTTTGTACTGCTCGTGCGTCAGTTGGATGTAATAATCCGTCGCGTCGCGGTTCATCGTGTCAACATACGTGTTGCCGTTGTAAAAGCTGCTGTCGTTCTGCCGCTCGGTGTTGAAAACATAGAGCGTTTTGTCGGCGTAGGAATTGCGCGGCGTTTCGGGCGTGATGCGCACGGCGTTGGTGAAATTCATCCCGTCGGCGTCGGCGGCAAAAACCGCCGCGAGTTTGCCGTCGCGAACGCCTTCCAGTTTGACGGGGTTGTTCCAGTCGAAATCGTCCGGCTTGACAATCGTGCATCGCATGTAATGCAGGCTGAACTCCGGGTTCGCCGTAACCATGCCGCCCGCCGTTCCGCTGGGCCAGCGGTCTTCGTCGTACAGCCACGCTTCCAGTCCGAGCGTTTCAGCGTAATCGGCACAGGCGTTCGTCAGCTCGAACCATTCATCGCCAAGGTATTCGGTGTCCAGCCCGGTGCGCGAGTGCATGAAAAACCCGCCGAAACCCATTTGCTTGATGACGTCGATCTGCCGGAGCAACTCGTCTTTTTCGAGTTTGCCGTTCCAGCTCCAAAACGGCTTGCCGCGCCATTCGACGCCGGGGTTTTCAAATTGCTTCACCAGTTCGGGAAACGGCAGCGAGTCCTCCGGCGTGACCGTGTGATAGTACCCCCGCTGACCGGGCGTTTTCTCCTGAGTCATTGCCGCCGCGCATGTCAACGCCGGCATTCCGAACAGTATCAGTAACAGTGTGTGTTTTTTGTGTATCATCATCTCTCTCCTGGATTGTCAAATGGTGTGAACGACGGGGTCAATGCGTCAAGCAACCAATCATCAAGTATAACGTTTTGGCGTGGGAAAAGCAACAGGTTCAACAAACCGTACCGTACTGACAACCTGCCGCCATAGGTTGCGCACCAGGTCATTCCGCCAATTCCACTTCGCTTGTGGTATTCCGAAAATTCCCCTCCATTCCATGTGTTCCTATCAACTCAACTCATCACAAAGCCGGTTGAGCATTGCCGGGTCAGGCAATCCGGAATAAGCGACGATGCGGTAGGCGAACCGATACGTTTCCCCCTCGTGCAGTTGGAATGCCGAATCGAGGTAGTGCAGCGAGTTCGGCACAAGCAGGCCGTAATCGCGCGTCAGCCAACGGCAACCTGTCACCGCGTTGGGCGAACTGAGTACCGCAATTCCTTCGACCGGGCCAAGTTTGTTATCGGCTTGGTTCTGTGCAACTGCCCGTTGGCCAAAAAAGGTGTACCAGTTTGGCCGACTGCCGGATGTGGGGTGCATGTGTTGTTGCCCGTGCGAATTGAGCAACCGTCCCCCGCCGCCGGGTTGCTCCCTTCGGGATACTGCCAGATCGTCCGCCGCGCAGAGCGAAAACAGCGACTGCCCCGAGGGTTGGACGGTCAGATTCATGCGCGGCGTCAGGATGTATTCGCAGTCAAGGATATATGCCGCTTCGGAAATCAAACTCAAGCGGAAACGCCGTTTGTCTCCGATAAACGGCAACCAGCCTGGTTTATACCAATAGCATTGGTCGTGAAATTCGACACTCGTTGCGGTGCAATTCCCCGGTTGAAGCCCCATCGAGGATATCCTCCCCGAATCCCCCGGACCGTAACCAAAATGAAGTTCGGTTTTATCTTTGTCACGCAACACACGGTCACAGGCAAACGACACGCCGGACGCCTGCCGCCACGGTTGTGGAATCGCCGAAATGAGCGATCGGCCTGTGGCAGGTCCGGCAATCGCGATAAAACAGGGCGATTTCTGCAAACCCGATGTCAATGAGGAACAGGTGGCATCATCCGCCAAATAATCGACCAAGACGCGTTCCCCCTGGCAGATCATCGCGTGGTCGTCAGAAAGATTGATGGTTAATGGTATTCCAACCGAATCCCTGCTGGAATTTGCGCCGGCGAACAGAAAATTCCGCGACATCCCAGCCAGAGTGGATACGGCCAACCCGTGTTTCAAAAAATCGCGTCGATTCATTTGATGTTCCTCATTCCTATTTTTCGCATTTTTCGCAGAAAATGCTAATCCCGTACAATGAACCCTCCGGCATTGACCAAACGGCAATCCCCGTAACAATAATGCAATTCACTATCGTAAAATTATACTGTAAATACGTGTCTTTTGTAAGCGAGCAAAAATAGATTATTCAGGTGTTTTAAGATGTCAAAAGAAGAAATTTCGGGCAGTGGTGCCGCGTTGGAAGCGTCACGGCGCGAGAAATTACGCAAAATAGAAGAAATGGGCGTCGATCCCTGGGGATGTCGTTTCGATGACAAGTCGCCCATTGCCGAGGTTCGCGCACAGGAATCGGAAATTGAACTGATCGACCCGCCTGCCGATGCGGAAAAACAGGAAAAAATTCAAAAAGGTCCGAAAGTCCGTATTGCCGGTCGCATGATCCTGCACCGCAAGAAGGGCAAGCTGATGTTTCTTGACTTGTGGGACTGGAGCGGCCGCATTCAGGTGCTGATCGGCATGGCACAGGTCGGTGAGCGGGACTGGGAACTGGCCCAGAATTTCGACCTCGGCGATTTGATCGGCGTTGACGGCGAGTTGCGCCGCACAAAAACCGGCGAATTGTCCGTTTTTGCGTCGGATTTGCACTTTCTCTGCAAATCGATTGAAACGCCTCCGGCCAAGTTTCACGGCCTGACCGACCCGGAACTGCGTTCGCGCCTGCGATATATGGACCTCGTGCATACCGAAGGTGTACTCGACCGGTTTCTGAAACGGACGAAAATCGTGCATTCGATCCGCGAGACGCTGGCTACCGAAGGTTTCGTCGAAGTCGAAGGGCCGACATTGCACGCCATCGCCGGGGGGGCCGCCGCGCGACCGTTCGTCACGCACCACAACGCGCTCGACATTGACCTTTACATGCGAATTGCCCTCGAATTGCACCTGAAACGGCTCATGGTCGGCGGCATGGAGCGTGTCTATGAAATTGGCCGTGTGTATCGCAACGAGGGCATCGATCAGACACACAACCCTGAGTTTACGTTACTCGAACTGTACCAGGCTTACGGGGATTATCGTTCAATGATGGACATTACGGAAAAAATCATTGTCGGCGCGATTGCCGCAATCGGTCAGGGTAACATCATTCCCTGGGCAGGCAGGGAGTTTGATTTCACTCCACCGTTTGCGCGGCGGCCTTATGCCGAACTGCTGGCCGAACACACGGGCATCGACCCGACGGACGACACTGCGATTGTCGCTTATGCCAGGACTATCGGCCTGCAACCCACGGGAAAGCACCCGGACGTGGTGCGAAACGAGATTTTCGAGGAAAAGGTTGAAGGCGCGCTGATTGGTCCGGTTTTTGTGACCGATTACCCGGCGAGCATCTGCCCGTTGACCAAACGAAAGAAGGATTACCCGGACATTGCCGAACGCTTCGAGTTGTTTATCAACGGGACGGAATTTGCCAACGCTTATACCGAATTGAACGACCCGGACTTGCAGGAACAATTGTTTACCGAGCAGCTCGCAGGCCAGGCGGAAGAGGATTCGATGGCGAAAATGGACCGCGATTTCATTAAGGCACTGCGACACGGGATGCCACCTGCCGGTGGTCTTGGCATTGGCATCGACCGCCTCGTCATGCTGCTGACCAACACGACATCCATCCGCGACGTGATCCTGTTCCCGTTACTCAGGCCGGAGGTGTAAGATAAATCGTCGAAACCCTCACATTTTTCATTGCGCCGTTGCCGTTGTCCTGCCTGTGTGCGTTGCACCATCAATGGGCAACCATTGACCATTCGGCGATTGGCCATAAACCGTGGCCTTCATGCTCAAAGTTCCGACTCTGGTCGGGGCGACGTTAATAGGAAGCGTCAGCGTTTGTCCCGGTTGTACGGTGATGTCATTTCCGTTTTCGTCCATGAGGGAATAAGTTTGTTTGGTGATAAGATTGTCGTTTTCTTCCACATACTTGGGGGCACCATTGTTGTCGAATTGAATGAACCCAAGGCCGTCGGGAAGCTCGACTTGAATCTGTCCCATGGAAAACGGAACGGTCGCGGTATTTGTCAATATAACGGCCACTCCAATGGGACGGTTGACCGTCATTGCGGTGCCGAGTTTACACTCAACCTGCAACAAATTTGCGAACACGGTGGGGTCGGAATGGCCTTGAGTGGCCGAAGGCGTTGTGGCTCCGGTGTTGATACCGGCATAATCACCCCCGTTAAATGGGAGATTGCCGGTCGATGCCGGCGAGTCCGGAAAACTTGGAATGTTACTCTCCGGGGCATAGGTTGATGGACCACCTGGCGGGTTCTGTCCGTAGATGTTGCCCGTCGAACCGCTTGGACCGGTTGGACCGGTTGTGCTTCCCTGGCCATACTCGCCCGATTCACGGGGAAACATGCTCAACTGCGGGTTCAATTCCAGTACCAGCTCTTGCGATCTCTGTACCGGATCATCGGTCACTGCCTGGAGGACAAATTTGATTTGCGAGATCGTCGTGCCGGGTAATTCCAGGTTCCAGGAGACCAGTTCGCCGCCGTCACTTTGCGCTGTCCTGCTCGACGTTTGCGGCGTACTCGAAATCAGTTTGGCGTAACCGGGCAACTGGAGTGTCACAACGCCGAATTTTGTGACCTCGGAACGGTTGGTGACATTGATTGTCCATTCCGCCTGTTTGTCCCAAGGAATTTGAGGCGGCCGAATGGTCTCCATCGACAGCGGGGCATCCGGCGACCAGTAATTCACCACAGTGGACGAGTGCAGTTCAAGCCGTTTCGTTCCGCCGTCAACGCCGGCCGGCCGGATGATCGTCGCCTTGATGGTGCTGGTGCCCGAATTGCCTTCAAGCAAATAAAGCTCAATGGCTGCCTTACCGTCCGCACCGGTCGGCACTTCGACCACTTTGGACTGATCCGGGCCGAGTCCCGCGTTCGGGCCGCCGATCACTTCGTAACGCACCAGCCAGTTCGGACACGGCATCCCGCTCGACCGTTTTTTAACCTGCGTGATAAAAATTTTCGGCTCGTCGTATTTC
>WRMR01000117.1 GCA_009776995.1 Planctomycetaceae bacterium
GAAATCTCAAGGAAGGGAAAGACAAAGAAAAAGTCAAAGGTAAAAGAGGCAAAAGTGCGGATATCACCGTACCTTTAATTGATGCCGGTGCCACCGCCACTGCCAGGAAGAGAGGGGGGGCACGACCGAAGAGCAAGGATGAGCTGCTCACAAACGACGCCGCAGTAACCAAGCCGGCCAGAAAATCGCACGGAGGAGCCAAACGCCGCCATGCCGGTTTGGAATACGACGCCGAGGAGAGTTTCGTCATTCCCCGACAGCTTCGACGGCAGAAAAAAACGCATCAGGTCAATACCGCCGCCCCGCGGAAAAACGACCTTGTGATTCAACTTCCCTGTACCGTCAAGCAGTTTGCCGAACAGACAGGACTTTCTGTGGCGATCGTACTGCGGAAGCTGATCGAACTGGAGACGCCGATGATCATTACCTCGCAACTCGACGAAGACTCCGCCGAACTGCTCAGTGAAGCCTTCGAACTGCGGCTTGACATCCGACCGCCCAAATCGCTGGAAGACGAATACGTGCAGTCGCTTTTCGACCAGGTGGATACGGAGGAAAACCTCAAACCGCGGCCGCCGGTCGTCACCTTCCTGGGACACGTTGACCACGGGAAAACCTCGTTGCTCGACCGCATTTTGCACCTCGACGTCGTTTCCGGGGAAAAAGGCGGCATCACGCAGCACATCCGGGCGTACCGGATTACGACACCCAACGGGGACATCACGTTTGTTGACACGCCCGGCCACGAAGCCTTTACCGAAATGCGTGCCCGCGGCGCGAATTGTACTGACATTGTTGTGCTCGTTGTTGCCGCAGACGATGGCGTCATGCCGCAGACGGAAGAAGCCATCAGCCACGCACGAGCAGCCGGTGTGCCGATTGTTGTGGCGTTAAATAAATGCGATTTGCCGTCGGCGAATATCGACCGGGCGATGCAAAGCCTGGCAACCCACGATATTCTGCCCAGTGAGTGGGGTGGCGACGTCGAAGTCGTCCGAACCAGTGCAATCACAGGCGACGGAATCGACACATTGCTCGACACACTGCTGATGGTGGCCGAATTGAGCGAATTGAAAGCCAACCCGAATCGCGCGGCATTTGGTGTGGCTCTCGAATCGGAAATGCAGTCGGGCCAGGGCGTCATTGCAAAAGTGCTGGTGCAAAACGGAACGCTGAAAATGGGCGATGTCGTGCTTTGCGGAGCCGCACACGGCCGCGTTAAGGCCATGATGAGTACGCTGGCACCGTTCAATAAACTGACCAAAGCCGGGCCGGGGACGCCCGTGCAACTGATCGGACTGGACGTTGCACCGGCGGCGGGCAGCAAATTCTGCGTCCTGGACGACGTTTCCATCGCGCGTCAGATCTCGCAGGATCGCGCCGACACCGAACGCTCACAGGAACTGGCCGACATGCGGCCGCGGGTGACGCTCGAAAACCTGTTCCAGCGCATCTCCGAAGCGACCGAAGTGCAAACGCTCAATATCATCATTCGGGCGGACGTGCGCGGCTCCATCGAAGCCATCCGCAAGGAATTGGGCAAGCTCGATCACCCGGAAGTCAAAATCCGCATCCTCCAGGCGACCGTCGGCGGGATCACCGAAGCTGACGTGCAACTGGCCGACGCGTCCGAGGGGATCATCGTCGGGTTCAACGTCGTCCCGGACGAAGGTGCCCGCGTTTTGGCCGAAAAACTGAAAATTCAGGTTCGCCGTTACGACATCATTTATAATCTGGCCAATGACATCAAGGCCGCCCTTGAGGGGATGCTCAAGCCGCTTTCCCGCGAAAAGGAACTCGGCCGTATTCTTGTGCAACGGACGTTTGTCGTCAGCCGCCTCGGAACGATTGCTGGATGCCGCGTCCTTTCCGGGACGGTCGAACGTGATTGCCGCATCCGCATCATCCGCGAAAACCGGATTATCGGCGATTACGCACTCGATTCGCTCAAACGCGAAAAAGACGACGCGAAAGAAGTCCGCGAAGGCTACGAATGCGGAATCAAACTGAAAGGCTTCAACGACATCAAGGAAGGTGACCTCTTCGAATCCTACAAAACCGAAGAAATCGCACGAACGTTTTAATGATTAGACTTGTTCGGAAACCCAGAAATGTAATTGCCCATTTTTCCAAAAATCAACAACATGGGTAGTTTGGGCAGAAATCTATTGAGTTTCCGAATAAGTCTATTTGTATTCACTCACGCTTTCATTTCACCACGAAGGCACGAAGATGTTGAAAAAAGTATTTTTTGAACGATGAAACGTCCAAAAAAACGATTACGAAAAAAATATTTCAAAATACTCATTTCTGAAGTTTCTTGTGACGTCAGCCAGTCGGATATTTTGAGGAAAAGATTTTTTGAAGCCAATGAAGACGAGGTATTTGACCTTTCAGATTCCGACTTGGTTCCGTTGCTTCATGTTTCAAGTATGACAAAGATTCGGAAATATCGTCTCCGGTTCACGGTTGCTGTTGTTTCAAAATTTGGAGATTTTTTCGCGGAGAAAGAATTTGTCTGCGTCGTTTTATTGTTTTTGGCAAAAGATTTCCCTGGTGTATTTTCAGAATCCACGATCTTTAAAAATTATCAAGAACCATCGTGAAGAACAAAACAATGTTATTGGTTTCTCGCAGAGACGCGGAGATCGCAGAGGTTTTTTGCCATGACTGAAAACGATGCGACAAAACCGACCGTTTACATTGAAACCAGCATCATCAGTTTTTTGACAAGTCGTCCGAGCCGCGATTTGTCGGTATCAACAAACAACGCGGGAATGGTGGGAAACGTGCCGCGAGGATTTTCATTTGTATATTTTGGATGCCGTTCGAAAGGAAATATCGTCAGGCGATGCAATGGCAAGTTGCTTGCGCATCGAAGCCGCTGAAGGGATTGATCTCCTGATTTCCACGTCCGAAGTCAATGATTTGGCTCTGGAATTGATGGGATCGCATACGTTGCCTCCCAAAGCCACCTCCGATGCTTTACACATCGCGTTGGCGGCGTGCTATGGTGTGGATTATTTGTTGACGTGGAATTGCAAACACATTGCCAATCCCAGATTTGAACTTACTTTTGCGAATGTCATTGCACGAAAAGGGTATAAGTATCCAGTGATTTTAACCCCGCTCGACTTTTTATATCAAGAATGAAAGCAACCATCATGTCAAAGACAGATTCCATTGTAAAAAACGAGATTATGGACGAGGTCTATGCCATTCGCGAGGAACTTTCCCGACAATGCGACTACGATGTGACAAAACTCGTCGATTCCCTCGGTGAGTATCGTAAGGAACTCGAAAAACAAGGCATCCGGTTTGTCAGCAAAGAGGATGTGGAAAAACGACAATAAACCCGGCACACAACGAAATTCATGACGTCGTCACGTCGAACACTCAAAGCCGCCGGAACGATGAAGGTGGTGTCACACCATGACAAAACCGACTGTTTACATTGAAACCAGTATCATCAGTTTTTTGACAAGCCGCCCAAGCCGCGATATGTCGGTTTGGTGGTATCAACAAACAACGCGGGAGTGGTGGGAAACGTGCCGCGAGAATTTCCATTTGATATTTCGGTTCCTGTTTACTTTGAAATCGCAAAGGGGGATGTTTCTGCCAGTGCGTTGCGTTTGGAGGCAGTCCGCGGGATTGAAGTTCTTCGTACAACACCAGAAGTGGAAAATTTGGCACAAGAACTGATAGAAAGTCATTCCATACCGGTAAAAGCGGCAACCGACGCATTTCATATTGCCCTTGCGGCCTGCCATGGAATGGATTTCCTGCTGACCTGGAACTGTAAACACATTGCCAATCCCGTTGCGGGACGGCATTACAGAAGAATCATTACACAAAATGGTTACCAATATCCTGAAATAACAACTCCCGTCAATTTTGATACTCGTATGGAGGATTGATAATGTCAAATACTCTCACGGCGAATCGTTGATAATGAAATTCTGGACGAACTTTACGCCTATCGTGAAGCCTTTGCCGCACGTTTCGACTATGATGTTCACAAAATGGGAGAATACTTCCGCGAACAGGAAAAGGAACTTGAAAAACAAGGTTTCAAATTTGCGGACAAAGAGGATGTGGAAAAACGACAATAAACCCAACACACAAAGAATTTTATGACGTCATCACGCCGAACACTCAAAGCCGCCGAAGCAATTCGCGAAGTGGTGGCCATGTCCATCCTGACGGACCTCCAAGACCCGCGTATCCGGGACGTGACCATTACGCGAGTCGAGGTCTCCGGCGACATGCGCCACGCCAAAGTCTTCATCTCCGTCATGGGCGATGAAACACAGGAGCAACTCACGCTGCGCGGACTACAAAGTGCTGCCGGTTTCCTGCAAGCGAAGTGCGCCAAACGCATCGATACCCGCTACACGCCGCGTTTGCAGTTCCAAATCGACGAGGGCGTCAAAAAATCGGTCGAAGTCACGCAACTCTTGAAAGAAATCTTTCCCGACGGCGTTGAACCCCCGGACAACTCTGAGTGACAGACACTTTTTACTCGTCTGGAATGTTCCGGCGTTCGCGTTTCTTTTGCGAAAGCCGGGCTTTGGCATGGAGCCGCCGCTGGATGGAGCCGCGTGTCGGCCGCGTCGGAATGCGGCGTTTTGGTTTCCTGACCGCAACGAGCAGCATGGCCCTCAGTTTTTCGAGACAGTCGGTGCGATTCTTGACCGCGTCCCGGGTTCGTTGGCTTGAGATGACCAGTTCACCGTCTTTCGTGTGATGCGCCGGATAAGAAACGGCCAGACGCGCAATCGAATCGGCGTCGAGCAATCCGCTCGTGGTTACATGCCAGCGCAACACCGCCTTGCTCGAAACCTTGTTGACGTTTTGTCCGCCGGGGCCGGAGCTCCGCACAAAGGTAAACTCCAACTGTGAGAGCGGAATTTTCAACTCCGGCATGATTTCAAGAAATTGGGACATAAAATGAATTGTGGCAGTCACGGCGTGACTGCTCTGCCTGAAAGTACCAAAATTTGGTCGCAGCATTAAAATTGCGGGAAACTCACCGGGATATTGTCCTGGGGCGACCGGCGGTCGGGGGCGGAGGGATTTTGCCGCGACTTGAGGCGTTCCTGTTGCTGGTACTCGGACGGTTTGACCTTCCACTGAAACTTGGTCTTCTCGAATACTTTTTTCATTGCACCTTGTTGGACTTTGGACTGCCGATCATGAACTGCGGCCATGTTGTAAATTTTCTTGCGGTCCGGCATGTCCATGACAAACACGTCAAAGGCATTGTCATTTGTCGGCGTCACTTCGACCAGACGCACGACGAAAAACGTGTCTTTTGATTCATTATGCGTCACGGCAATTTCACCTGGCTCAAGATGATAGACCGTTTGCATGAAATCGTCACCGATGCGTTTCAGGAATTCATTGTTTCTTTCCGCTTCGCCGGGCATAACGCCGGATTCACGAATTTCACTCACAAAAAACTCCGGCGGATAGCCCAGATAACGATAGTAGTCGTTGGGGTAACTGTAATCCATCCAGGAAAAGAACTCAGTCCCCACAACCGTCTTGACCTCGTTGTTCGGGTGAGCGGTGAAATACTCCAGGAGCGATCCTTCCGCCTTTTGCGCGATTCCCGCCAATTCATCGGCTTTCGCCTGGGCAAGTGACCGCGCTTCGATCTGCCGCCAACGGGCTTCGACTTGTTCAGCAACACCAGCGTCGGTGTAACTTGGAATGGTCGGCTCTTTGATTTCCGTGATCCAGAAAAGAAAGTTGATGCCTTCCTGCCGGTTCATCGAACGATAGCCGCGTTTTTCATTGACAATGCCGCGTTCCCGAAAAACCGCCTGGGCGACGGGAACCGTCTCATTGTTGCTCTCGATCAGTGATTGGGCGAAATCATAATACTTGTCATGCAGGTCATAAGAGTCGAATTGCCCCAGGTTGACGTATTTCAACCCGTGTTGCCCGGCCAATGCCGACAGATCGGGCAGTGTCAGTTTCGCATTTTTCTGTTGGATGGACTTGATGTATTCCCTGTGGTACTCGCTCATGACTTCCTGGACTTGCGCGAGTTTGGCGTCCATTTTCTGCCGCGCGATGGTGTCACGGATTTCCGCCTTGAGGTTGTCGTCAAGCGGCCGGTAGGTCACAGGCGTACTGGCCAAAGCGGGATTGGTTGATCCCCCCAAATTCGGGATGGGCGTACTTCCAAACGGCGTGGTGGTTCCGCTCAAACCACTTCCCAGACCGCCACCTAAGCCACTCCCCAAACCGCCTCTAAGTCCCAATCCGCCACTGCCCAATCCGCCGCCGAGTGGTGAAGCACCTAAACCGCCTCGCGGCAACACCGGTGCCCCTGTTGGCGGCAATGTGATGATTGGCATTTCCGTGGTTGCAACCGACGGCGTTTCGATTTCCTGCGCTGCTTCCGGTACGGCAGACTCGGGATTAACGGGTTCCGCCGGCATGGCAGACACAGGATTTTCCACCGCCTCTTCCGGCGTCACAGCCGCAACAACACCCTGTCCTTCGGCGTCCGCTTGCCAGGAAACCAGGCGTATCGGCACGTTCCCGGGATTCCAACCGGTCACTTCCTCCGTTACCCCTTCCGGCTCATCCGCAGGAGTCTCCGCTTCGGTCTCTGTTGCCGCATTGTCGTCCGATTCATTTTCAGCGTCCGATTCTTCAGTTTCGTCACTTGGCTGAATGGTCATTTCCACAGGCATTTCGGGAACCCCATCTTCAGACGCCGCGTCTTCCGGCACAACCGTTTCGGACTCTGCCGTTTCCGGTATTGCGGCATCCACAGCAGAGACAGGTTCCGGCGATTCATCGTCAGGCGTCATGTCCGGCGTCGTAACGTCGGACGGCAAATCCGGCGTGGTGGTCGTGTCGTCGGTTGGGATGATGATTTCATCCGAAGTCGATTCTCCCAAAGCCGATCCGAACCTGCCGACCCCGCCCGGATTTGGAATGCCGCCCAAGCCGGGCGTCGGCATGGTTGACATGGGACGCTCAACGTAGAGTTCCTTGTTCTCTTCGTAAAATTTTTCGACTTCCTCGTCCGTGACTTCCTCCGGCTGGAGCATCGTCTTGTCATAATAAACGTATTCGCCCCTGGCCATCATGGGGACGCCAAATCCGCTTTCCAAAGCCCAGGGGTTACGGTCGCGGAATTTGTTGTCTTCAAAGATTTTCTTCAGCTCCTTTTGCGACGGCGCGGCCGCTTGCGAAGTGAAGTCACTCACGGAAACCGGAATCGCTTCAATTTTCATCATGCGGTTGAAGCGGTTGTACCAGTCAAATTCGGTTTCCGGCGTCAACGATTTCACGCTCAAAGTGGACATGTTGAAGAATTGGTTGATCAGGAGTTGATTGCCGACGAGCCAGGTAATCTCACTGTCAGTCAGTTCGACGGCGTCTTTGGCTTTACGGTAAATCTCTTCGTTCACATAGCTCTGTTGAGTCGTCTGGTTGTAGGTCAGTCGGGACAGAAAGTCGCCCACTTCCTTACGGTTGATCGTGTAACCTTCATCACGCATCGACTGGGCGACGAGCCACTGTTCAACAGCTTGTTCTTCCGACATGCCACGCATGACAGCGGACAGTTGCCGCAACTGATAACATGGGTTCTGGTGCGCGATCATGATTTCCCCGGCAAGCCGTTCGTAAAACTCAGCCAGTTTCGACACTTCTTTCAGGATATTGGGCAGGCGTACCTGGTCAATTTTGCCATAACGTGAGGTCGCAAACGTGACATTTGCCGCACCGCCGCGTCCCAGCGACTGCAAGATCGCAGGAAGCACAATAAAACTGACCATCGCCATGACGCCAAGCAAAACAAAGGCGGATTTTTGGTATTTACGAAACAGCTTAAACGGACTGGCCATTTAACAAATCCTTCTTACGGGTAGTTTTTTAATGAAATGATAGTATGTTTTTGTGCAACGATTGCACAATTCTTGATTTCACGAAACAATAGCCACATATTATA
Source organism: Planctomycetaceae bacterium (assembly GCA_009776995.1). GTDB lineage: Bacteria > Planctomycetota > Planctomycetia > Pirellulales > Thermoguttaceae > WRMR01. The sequence continues at coordinate 7,979 of WRMR01000117.1, forward strand.
ACGAAATTTTTGTGATAACAAACATCATTCTCAAAAAATTCTTGACGCCAACAGGAATTATTGTGACGAAGACACAAATAATTTCAATGAAAATAATTAAAAAAATCTTACGACTTTGTGTAATTATTGTATTTTTCCTGTTTTTCTATGGTCCCGGAAAAAAAAGACGATTCATCAGAAAAAAACAGATATTTCAACAATCATCGCATTGACAAAAACGAAAGAAACTTGTATTAGAGAAGGGTGTTGGGCGAGATTTTTTAATCCCTCGCCCCTTTACCCCTAATCCCTCGCCCCTCATTCCTCACCCCTATTCATGGTTCAGAAATCAAAATCCACACAAGGTCATTCTCTCGTCATCGTCGAGTCCCCTGCCAAGGCCCGCACGATAAGCCGTTATCTTGGCAGTGGTTATACGGTCGAAGCCAGTATCGGGCACATTCGCGATCTCCCGAAAGGCACGAAAGACTTGCCCACTCAATATAAAAAGGAAAAATGGGCCTACCTCGGCGTCAATGTGGACTCGGATTTCGAGCCGGTTTACATCATTCCCGGCGATAAGAGCAAGCAAATCAAGAAGTTAAAAGATGATCTCAAAGGGGCGGCCACGCTTTATCTCGCGACGGACGAAGACCGCGAAGGCGAGGCGATCAGTTGGCACCTGTATGAGGTGCTCAAGCCCAAAGTCCCCGTGCGGCGGCTCGTGTTCCATGAGATCACGAAAACGGCCATTATGAACGCCCTGCAAAACACGCGAGACATCGACGAAGACTTGGTTCATGCGCAGGAAACACGCCGAATTATTGACAGACTCTACGGTTACGAAGTTTCGCCGTTGCTATGGCGCAAGATCGGCAACAATCTTTCGGCAGGCCGTGTTCAGAGCGTCGCAGTACGTTTGATTGTCGAACGTGAACGGGAACGGATGAAATTTCACGACGCCACGTTCTGGGACCTGCTTGGCACTTTTTCGACCAAATCGGACGCCAAACCCTTTCAGGCGACACTTGTATCGGTCGGTGGACGCAACATCCCGACAGGCAAAGATTTCGATTCGTCCACCGGCAAACTGATCGACGCGAAAAAATTATTGCTCGACGAAAAAATGGCCCGGGAATTGGCCACCAAATTGCAGTTGGGTGAGGCACAAGTGGTCGGAATCGACGACCGTCCCTATACTCAAAAACCATACGCGCCGTTTACGACCAGCACCTTGCAACAGGAAGCCAATCGCAAATTCGGGTTTACCGCGCGCACGACAATGAGTTTGGCGCAAAGTCTTTACGAAAACGGACATATTACCTACATGCGTACCGACTCGACAACGCTTTCCAACGAAGCGGTCAAGGCGGCACGCGACTTGGTGCGGACGCAATATGGCAACGAATATTTGCCCGATTCGCCGCGAATTTATCAAACGAAAGTCAAAAATGCCCAGGAAGCCCACGAGGCTATTCGTCCGGCAGGTAGCCAGTTTGATCTGCCAGGCACGTTGCAAAGCCGCCTGAAATATGACGAATTTCGGCTGTATGATCTGATTTGGAAGCGAACTGTCGCCAGCCAAATGGCCGATGCTCGCGGCAGACGGTTGACTATCACAATCCAGATTGACGATGCGCGATTCGAAGTGACCGGGAAAACGATTGAGTTTCCCGGATTTTTACGGGCTTATGTCGAAGGTTCGGACGATCCTGACGCCGAAATTGCTGACCGCGAAGTGGTTTTGCCGCAGGTCAAAGAGGGCGAAGTCATCAACTGCCTGCATCTTGAGGCGAAGTCGCACACGACCATGCCGCCGAACCGGTACTCGGAAGCGTCGCTGACCCGGACACTCGAAGAAAAAGGCATCGGACGACCCAGTACGTATGCATCCATTATTGAAACGATATTGAATCGCAACTACGTTTTCAAAAAAGGTACGGCTCTTGTACCGACCTGGACGGCATTTGCGGTTTGCCAGCTTTTGGAAACGCACCTGCCCGGGCTGGTGGATTATGCGTTTACGGCACAACTGGAAGATCAACTTGACGCCATCAGTCGCGGCGAAATGGGGCATGTCAATTACCTGAAGAATTTTTATTTCGGCGATGAGGAAACGCCCAAAGGCGAGTCGGCGACAACCAACGCCGGGTTGAAAAAGACGCTCGAAAATAAAATCGGTGAAATCGACGCCCGTGACGTCAGTCAGATTGAAATCGGAACGCCTGAAGGAAGCGGCGATCCTGTGTATTTGCGTGTGGGGCGTTTCGGACCGTTTTTACAACATGGCGAACGCAAAGCCAGCGTTGCCGACACGATCCCGCCGGACGAATTGACCGTTGCTGTCGCATTGGAACTATTGGACAAGGCGGAACAGGGTGACACGCCGCTTGGGGTTTGTCCCAACACGGGCAAGCCGGTTTTCGTCAAGGTCGGCCGGTTCGGCCCCTACGTGCAACGCGGAACCTCTGATGATGACGAAAAGCCGCAAAACGCGTCGCTGTTGCCCGGCATGTCGATTGATGAGATTGATTTTGTAACGGCGTTGAAATTGCTGAGTTTGCCGCGAGTGGTCGGCACAAGCGAGACAGGCGATGAGATTGTGGCGTCGAACGGCCGGTTCGGTCCCTACATCAAATGCGGGAGCGACACGCGGTCGTTGCCGAAAGACGTTTCGCCGCTCGAGGTGACGGAAGAACAAGCCCGCGAACTGCTGGCCCAACCGAAGTTTCAGCGTGGTAATCGCGCTGCTGCGGCACCTTTGAAAGAGTTTAGCGAATCGCCGATCACAGGCAAGGTGGTCAAGGTGTTGAGCGGCAGGTACGGTAATTACATCACCGACGGCGAAACCAACGCGACTGTGCCGAAAGATCAGCCGCTCGAAGAGTTGACGTTCGAGCAAGCTCTGGAACTGCTGGCCGACCGTGCCGCGAAAGGGCCGTCGAAAAAACGTGCCTCCCGCAAGAAAGCCGCTGCGAAAGCATCAACAAAAAAAGTGGCGAAAAAGGCAGCAAAGAAATCGGCCGGGAAGGCCGCGAAAAAAGCGGCAAAGAAAGCCGTAAAAACGAGTGCTGCCAAGACGGTTAAAAAAATGGTACGGAAGAAGGTGCCAAAAAAATCATCACGCGGCGAATAAGTCAATGGAGTCCCGCAAAAATCACGTGAACATTTCGATCAGAGCCGCGACGG
>WRMR01000118.1 GCA_009776995.1 Planctomycetaceae bacterium
GCGAAACGCTCTTTTGTATAGAGGTTGCCGCCGCCTCGGGGTTTACTGCGGATAATGCCGCCGTCAATGACTTCGTACTGGTCATTACCGTCGATCCAGTCGTCCAGATTCGTACCGTTGAAAAGCGGCTTGAAGCCGAGTTCCTTTTCCACCGGATCGGTCACCTGGGCCCGGGCACACACGGTCAACATGGCCAACACGGCCAAACATGCAATCAGTTTTTTCATGGGATGGGTTCCTTGGGTTAATGGGGGGTTACAAACTTTCGCCCCAACGGGGCAACATTTGATTATCTTCTGTCGTTATAATGTACCATCTGAACCACCACGTTTCAACACTTCAGCGTGCCAATCAGTTCATGAATGTCCGAAACGCCGTTTTCATGCAATAATTGCGGAAGTTGCTCCAGAATTTGCGGGACGATGGTCGGATTGTAAAAATTGGCCGTTCCCACCTGCACGGCGGTTGCCCCGGCGACGAGAAATTCCAGCACGTCGTCCGCCGACGCGATGCCGCCAATCCCGATCACCGGCGTTTTGAGGCCGCGAGTCCGAAACGCCTGGCATATCTGATAAACGCAACGCAGGGCAATCGGTTTGATCGCCGGACCGCTCAGACCGCCAACGATATTGGCCAGTCGCGGTCTGCGGTTCCGCCAGTCAATCGCCATGCCGAGGCAGGTGTTGATTGCCGAAACCGCATCCGCCCCGCCATCAACGGCAGCCAATGCGATGTCCGCGATGCGCGTCACGTTCGGCGTCAGCTTGACGATCAGCAGGTGTTCGGTCGCGTCACGCATCCTGCGTACCATCGTGCGGCACAATTCCGGATCGGTGCCGTAGTCGGTCCCGCCGGAGACATTCGGGCATGAAATGTTCAGTTCAATCGCCGCAACACCCGGCACAGCGTGCAACTTTTCACCGAACAGATCGCACTCGTCGGGCGATTTGGCGGCAATGCTCACAATGACCGGTGGGCCGTATCCCGCCAAATCAGGCAGTTTTTCGGCCAGAAAACGGTCGATGCCGTCGTTGTCCAGCCCGATGGCGTTAAGTAGCCCGGCGGTGGTCTCGACTGTGCGCGGCGGTTTGTTGCCCTCGCGCGGCGTCATGGTCACCGTTTTCGGAATGATCGCCCCGATTTGCGACAGATCGAACACAGGCAACATTTCCTTCGCATACCCGAATGTCCCCGACGCCACCATGACCGGGTTTTGCAGTGTTAATGTGCCAATGTTGACATTGAGGTTCATGGGCGGTTATGTTGTGGCGTTGTTGCCTGTTGATTTTTTTGTGAATACTCTGACAGTCCGGGTTTCGTGAAGTGGTTGAGTATCACTTCCCCCTTCGGGACAAAAGATGATTCCTTGGGGAAAGGAACGGCATGGTCCTGTCAGGACCACGAGAACCAGATCATTCTCCGATGTCATCAGGTCACCCAACTGACCTAGATTTTCTTACACAGTAAAATAAAAAGTTACATTGGACGAATCATAGCGTCAAAATAGAAAAAACAACCCTGCCACATTTATTTTTAACATTGCAAATCTTATAATTCTTGGATGAAATGTCAACCAACCTGCCGATTTGCCCAATGTGCAATTTTAGGCTTGACACTCCAGTCGTGCAGGCCGGATTTTGGAATCAAAACAACTGTTATCAGATTACAATAATTTTATACGTGCAAAGAAAAAAGGATTTTATGACTCGCTTTTTATCGCTTTTCCATGTAGAATAATACTATTGTGTTCAACTCGTACCTGATGGAAGCAGGATTATGACTGATATGAGCAGAGAATCCGTTGCAGAAGACCAATCAACGAAAACACCGTTTTACACGTCGGAACAAAAACAGGACAAACCGGTCGGTTACCTGTATCTGGACGGTGACACGCTTGTCCTGGAGTTTCCGGGAACGCACCCGGATATCAGGTTGAAATCGGCCAAGGCAAATCTGGTGGAAATCGTCAACGATTCCTCGATCCGCATTGAATTGCCGGACAATCCCGGAAAACGAATCCGTCTTTATCTCCCTGCGGATGGGAAAGGGCGTTTTGCTGTTTACAGTATTCGTGAATGGACCGGCATTGATGGAACCGAACCACGTGCCGTCCGCAAACGGGCATTCCTTGCCCGGTTCGATTCGATCGGTGCCAAAGTGGTGGCTTTGTGGCAGTTGGCTCTGCCTTACGCGATCTTTGGAACAACGTTTCTCCTGGATTCGTTTGTTGCGGAACCGCAACCGAACGTCGCGTATTTCGTCGCCGAATGGCAATGGCTTGCCCTGACGCCATTTGTCGCGGTTCATTACGCACTGCTACTGATTCCGGCCGTTGCGATTCTGTTTTTCAACCGTTTATGGGGCTTGCGTTTGATGTTCCAAATGAGTCTTTTCCTCGTTTTGATCGTCACCGGTTGCGGATTTCTGCCGAATGAATGGCGGCTTCTGTCTGATCCGGGAAACAACACTTTATTCCTGCCGGATTATTGGCTGGTTTTTGCGCCCTACATGATTCTGCTCCTGTTGCCCGCGTTGTATTATGTCGTGGTGATGCGGAGATTGTAGCGCATAAGACATCCGCGTCATGGAGCGGAAAAGTGCGCATCACACCATGAAATATGCAACAGAAGCAAGCGGGAAGTCAGGTCAAATCGAATCAATACCGATGCGTTTGGCCGGACTGTGTTCCGTTGGGATTGTATCATGCTCGGCATCAATATCGATCAAATCTCCCGGTTTTTTCGTGAACCGGAACGTGCAACAAGGGTCGCCTTCCAGACGGCAACGGATCCGCGCGACCGGGGCTTTCACGATTTTACTCATGGCAAGCTCGTCGATGTCGCAAACGATGCCTGAGCCGTCATACATCGACACAAAGGGACAACTCAATTTGTCAAATTCCGAGTGTTCCCCTTCAACGCGACAGGCACCCAAACGTCCGCTGCGGCAAATAATATCCGTATACTCCTGTAACCTTTCTTCCGGGATGTTCGACTCAATCTGGCGGTTAAAGTGTTCGGCCAGTTCCGAGGAAATCTCATCCACCACTTTCGTCATCACTTCCTCGCCGCAATGTTTTTTGATTGCGCGCCACGCGGCAGGAACCAGGACGCTCTGATAACCCTCGAACAGTTTTTTCAAGGCAAAATCCGTCGCGGAATAAAGATAGCGCGGACGTCCCCGACCGGGCAAACGTTCCAGCTTTTGCTGGATATAGCCCGCTGAAATCAATTCGTTCAATTGTTCAGAAACGGCAGTACGCGTCACGCCTGTCGCTTCGATCAGCTCGGACATGGTTTTCGGACACTGACCGATCAGCAGCCGCATGATACGCGATCCCACTGCACTTATGGAGTTTCGTATAATCATGTTGGCCCCTCAGCAAGTCAAGTATAACACTGCCATTCGAGAATGATGAAATGATCATGGGATGAAAGTCTGTTTTTCCAAAAGAAAAGATGAAAACAAACACTCACGCGATAAACCTCAACGAATGATAGCTTATTTTTCAAATACAATGTTTTTTCGATACAATCTAATACCATTAAATGTTATCAGAAACGTGGTGAAATGCAATACTAAATCGTTGTGAAATGCAATATTAATTGGGTTGCTCAATCAGAATATTATAACGTTTTTATTTTTTTTGTAAAAACAGAGAATATTCCAAGTTTTAAACACAATGATAGGTTAAGAAAAAAAATTAATGACTCTCTATATCATACCTTGACAAAATAATGGTCACATGGGTTCCTTCACAAGGAATTTTGTCAGTAAATGCTTGAAATAATAAGTCTTTATTATCGCTTGTACTGGCAATCGGCAAATCAAGGACAACCGTTGGAAAATTCGACACACCAACGATTTCGCCGGTCACATCGGCAACGTACTGATTTCTGCCTCCTTCCAGTTTGCGGAACAAACTCCCTGCAAAGACCCAATGGGTGGACATTTTGTTTTTCGATTCGATTTCCTGAACCCATTCTTCCGCTTGGATTTCCTGACGTTTCCCGTCCTTGTCGAGCCAGCGAAGTGTGATGTCGATTCGCGGACCGGTCGCGGCGGCAAATTCCGGCGTCCACTGAACAGGCGTTCCGGGTTCCGCCCCCATGGCCAGCAGTCCAACATGGATCAGCGACGGTTTGGCCTGTGTGGAGAGGATGGACTCGTGTTCTTTGGAGTTTTTGGAACAGACAAAAAATTCGAGCGGTCCTTCCCGCAGGCAAACTTCGGCAAGAAAAACGACGCTTTTGCGATCTGCCGCCAGAAAAATGCTTCGGTCAGGCGAAAGAGCGATCAGTTTCACTTCGTCGTCAACCAGCGGTTCCGGCAATTTTTCCTCTTTTTTGCCTTCCGGATCGGACGTGATCAGTTGACCATCATCAGAAAACGTCTGCCGCACTGTTTGTCCGGAAGCCGCCCCTGTTTGGAACAGTGCCAGGAAAAAAGCAACCATTGCCAATGACTTGATAACGGCTTGAATCATGTTCGATTGGATTTTTCGCTTTGTGAAACTTTTTGTCATATCATGGGAAGTTTGAGTAAAATAACCATATCGTATGAGATTGCCAACTCAACTCAATCATGGACTTTTTAATTCTGACATTATCATCGTATTAGTTTTTGTGTGAAGCCCCCACACTGAGAAAATCATAGTTTTTGTTTGTGAAAAGGTGGTAAAAATTTTGGAAAGCCGAAAATTCCGTAAAAAATCTCTTGGCAAGGTCAGGAAAATTCGCTACTATTCGCACTCGGCAGGCTCAAGGGGAGTGTACTGAGCGTTCATTTCTTTTTACCTGATGTGGTGAAAATATTATTAATCATACTTTTTTCAATTAATTTCATCGGAAGGGGACAAGGATGTTTACCCGAACCATGGATATCAGTACCAGCGGGTTGATGGCGCAGCGGACCCGCATGGAGGCCATCGCTGGAAATCTGGCGAATATTACCACAATGCGCAACGAAAAAAATGAAGTCAAGCCATATCAGCCCCGATTCGTTGTTTTTCAGGAAGACCCGAATATCGGTACGAATGGTTCCAGCGGGGTTCGCGTTCCGGCCATTGGAATCGACACCGATTTGCCGCCGATTCGCGTTTACAATCCCACGCACCCGGACCGGGACGCGGACGGATACATTTACCTGCCGCGCATCAACATGATGACCGAATTCACCAACGCGATTGAGTCGTCACGGAGCTATGAGGCGAACCTCGGAGCGATTGAGATTTCCAAGTCAATGGCGAATCAGACGTTACGCATCATTACATGAATCAGTGGCCAGTGATGAGTGACCAGTGGCTGGAATGATTAAACCACACACCACACACCACACACCACACACCACACACCATTAGCCATTAGCCACTAGCCACTCAAATGCAGCTGGGACTGGGAACAATCAGCGGGTTACCGCCCCGGATGGGGCATACGGCCAGCTTGCCGGGTGCGCCGATTTCGCCGATGGAGCAGAAGCAGACGTCGTTCCGCGATTTGCTGCTCGGTTCGGTGCAGGAAGTCAACCAGATGCAACAGAACGCCGACTTTGCAGTCGAAACCCTGATGACCGGCGGCGACATCGGAACGGCGGAAGTGCTGACCGCCGTTCAAAAAGCGGATATTGCCTTCAAACTGATGATGCAGATTCGCAATAAACTCGTCAGTGCGTTTCAAGAGATACAGAATATCAGGGTGTGATTTTTTACAATGAACAAACTCCAAGAAACCTGGAATCAGATACGGGATTTATATGCCGGGATGCCGCCGGGGACGCGGGTTGTCGCCGGGTTGCTCACGGCGGTGCTGCTCGTGAGTTTGATTTTCCTTGTCGTGCCGGGCAAGGGAACGCCGGGCACACCGAAAGATGTGTATCTGTACGGGGATTACAGGTTTACGCAGGCCGAACAAATGTTGGCCATGGAAGCCCTCGGAAACGCAAAACTGAAGGATTACACTTGGGAAGGCTATCGTCTCAAGGTTCCGGCAAAACGGGCAGATGAATATTCCGCCGCCCTGTCGAAGGCAAAGGCTGTTCCGCAGGATGGTGCGGCAATTGCTTGGCAGAACGCAAAAGAGATGAATGCGATGAATACTGACAATGACCGGAAAGACCGTGATTTTGCGTCAAAGTTGTACGCTGCAACACAGGATATTCGCAGACTTCCCTGGGTCGTTGATGCGACTGTTCTCGGTGATTCCACTTTTGTTAGAAAAAATATGAAACTGGAACGCGTGCGAACGGCCAGTGTTACGATTCGGCCAGTACCCAACCGCGAACTGGATAAGAACATGCGAGCCGCCATCGTCGGGATCGTCAAAAGCACATTAGGCATTACTGACGTGAAGAATATCATGATCGTGGACGGGAGCATCAACGGCAAAACGTGGCAAGGCTCGGAGGAATGGTTCCAGGGCGGGGACGGTGGTTATCTTGAAAAGAAACGGGACGAGGAACTCGAATTTGAGCAAAAGATTATCTCGTTGCTCGGCGACATTGATGACCTGAAAGTAACGGCATCGGCCATAGTGGACCCATATAAAGTATGGACGCAATTCGGTATTGACCTTGATAAACCGATAGGCGTTGCCAGTGATGCGTACAGTTTGAAAATTGACGCCAAAGGAAATCAACAGGGGCGGCGCCCGGGTTATGAAATGCAAAAGGACAATTCGCCGTTGCCGTATCGCGATGTCGTCATGAACGGCCAATTGGAATACAACGAAAAAGAAAGCCGCGATAAGGAATTGATGGCATTACAAGGGCGGGAAAACAGCAAAGAATATGCTCCGTTTCCCTTGCTGGGGATTGCGGCAACTGTTCGTGTGCCTTACTCGTACTTTTTGAATACCTGGCGGCAGACGAAAAAGGTGGTGATGGGCGATGAAGCTGCGGAGCCCCAGCCGGGTGAGATCGAACTGTGGATCACGGATGAAATTGTCCGGTTGAAAAATCAGTTGCATCCCCTTTTGCGGATGCGCAACCCGCTGGTCACTGAAGACGCGGAACTGGAAAAGCTGATCATCATTGAGCCGTACCACACGCAGGACATGGAATCGTTGCCGGAAGAAACGGCCTGGCAGCAACTGACGGCGTGGTTCGGCGGCAATTGGAAAACGATGGGACTGTTCGTGCTTGTGGCGGCGTCGCTCTTTGTGTTATGGGGCGTGACGCGGCCACAGAAGCCGGAGCCGATCATCATTTATGAAGCCCCGGAAATGCCGAATGTCGAATTGGATTCGGAGGAATACGAGGAGGATGACGAAGAGAGCGGTGCTCGCCGGACGCTGGAACCATTCAACAAGTCGATGCGGTCATTGCAGGAGGAAGTGAGCGATCTGGTCAACGAAAACCCGGACGCGGCGGCCAGTGTGTTGCGGCAGTGGATCGGCCGGGTCGCGCCGCAGGAACTTTAACAGCAACGGGAGCGTCAGTGACCGGTTTGCAGGAAATAATGTAACGGGCTTAACCGGTCGCGCACGTTCCCGGTTGCTGTTTTAAGGATACAAGACGCTCAAATCTACGGTAAGACACTCACATGGGGCTTTTCAAAAAGAAACCCAAGGCACGGAAGTCGATCATCGATGCGGCACACGACCTGAAACACGAGGTCGAGGGGGAAGCACTGCCCACTGAGGTCGGGATGGACCCGGACGAGATTGAGCGGTTGCTTGAACTGCTGGGACGCGACAACGCAAACCGGACCGTTTTCCGGCGTCGGGTGGACAGCATCCTGGACGTGGCGAAGGGACGGGTGTTGTGGTTGCGTCCCTATCGATTGACCGTCGAAGAGGCCAAGGCACTGATACGCAAGATCGCCGAACGGCAACGGGAACGTGAAATGCGGCTGCTGAAAAAACGTCGCCGCAAAAACCCGGACTATCAGCTTCCGAAGTACTTGACGCCGGAGAACATCGAATACCCGTCAAATTTGTCGCCGGACGATGTGCTGGCAGCGGGTAATGCGGCGCGGCACCGGCTGGAAGAGCCGCCATCGCACAACGAAACGGAGACCGCCGAAGAACGCCGGAGCCGACGAGTTTTTGAGGCACTCGAACAACTGAAAAATGAAGAGGCAACCCGGTTTGCGCGACGTGTTGCAATGATTCAGCGTCACCACATTGAGGGAAAACCGCCAATGGAAGATGAAGCGGCGCAAGAAGGCAGCGACATGTCCGACGTTTGGGCCGCACACGGTATTGACGACGAGGAACTCGAACGGATACGCACCTTGCAGGGGTTCGGCAAAAAACCGTTAAAAACGCTCATCGACGAAGCCGGCGAGGTCGTTGATACCAATATTGATGCGGCAACCAAAGTCGTGCAACAATGGATTGGGAACCAAAAGAGTGAATAATTGTTGCGTAGCGTGAATGCAGAATGCAGAATGCAGTTGCGCTATTGATGATTAATGTGAGACGACGAAATATTGAATCAATGGGAAGTCTAATGCAAACTGGAAAAATGTGCAAGTGCCGTTGGATACTCCCCATTCTGCATTCTGCACTCTACATTCTGCATTAAAACCTAATCATTTATCGTCCTTTTGTGTGAAACGGAAAATTACATAACATCTCATCATGCCAGATCAACAGGGAATTCGCAAAGCGGCTGTGTTTTTGAACGGCCTGGACTGGGAGACGGCAAGCACGTTGCTCAAACGGCTGCCGCCGGAGGAATCGCGCGAGATTCGCCGCGAGATGGTCGCCATTGAAGGCATTTCGCCGACGGAGATCAACAAGACGGTCAGGCAGTTTTTGAAGGACACGAAATACGACAAAAACATCAAGCCGAAAAAAAACACGAACGCCCCGGCGGACAATTCGCACAAGACCGTGTTTTCCGGCGATGGCGTGGATTTGGTTGAACTGTCAGGGCAGGCGGAGCAAAGAGCAGGCGAGGTGATATATCATGTGCCGCTTGAACCGGCCAATCATGAATGTGACATTGCCCCAGACGCAACGCCTGCCGCAACAATATCAGAACAGGAAACGGCTGCGTCCATTGAGGAACTCATTGCTGCGGAAATGCCTGCGGAGCCGAGGCGGTTTGATTATCTGGAGCGGCGGTCGGCCTTTGAGACGGCGGTGTTTTTGGCGGAAGAAGGCGAGCAGTTGATCGCCGTGGTGTTGTCGCAGATGACGCCGCGCTATTCGGGCGATGTGCTGGCGTGTTTCGAGCAGTCGTTGAAACGCGACCTCATCCGGCGGCTGGCCAGACTCGACGCAACCGATGAAACGATACTCGACGAAATCGACGCGGTGCTGAAAGACCGGCTGAAACGCGAGGTTGAGGATCGCCCGAAATCGAAGCCGGGACTTGCGTTGCTCGAACAGATTTTGCAGGTCGTTGAAAATGAACTCGGCAATGACATCGGTAACGACATCATTTCAGGCTTGAATGAAATCGACTTGGAAGAGCAACAGGCGGTGTATGAGGAACAGCAAGCGACGTATTACGAACAGTACGACGGATATGTTGATGACTGGAATGGCATGGCTTTTCAGGCTTCAGAGATTGGACTCCAGGCTTCGGGCTTCGGGCTTCAGACTCCGGAGGGCGAGTTTCACACATCAGACTTTTGTATTCAGGATGATGATTGACGGCTTATGGTTTCAGAAGCAATGATATGATTTTGACTTTATGGTTGAGGATTCCGACGCCGGTTATTTCCTGTTTCCTGAAGTCTGAAGTCTGAAGCCTGATACCTGAAGTCTGAAGCCTGAAGTCTGAAGTCCGAATCCTCAAGGAAACACAATGGCACACGCAACGCAGGAAGAACACCGGGTGATCTATCGTCCGACGCCGTTCAATTTCGTCGATATGCAGGAGAAGGCCGACGCGTATCTCGAAACGGTGCGGGCGGAAGCGGCACGGATTGCGGAAGAGGCACGCACGGAGTTGTCGCGCTTGCGCAATACGGCGCACACGGAACTGGAGCAAAAAAAGCGGGAATTGCAGGAACTCGAGCGGAAATTCGCCGAACGGGAAAAGCAGCTTGAAACGGAAACGCAACGGGTCAATGCGTTGCGCGGCGAAATTGAAAAGGCGAACTACGACGAGGCGGTGGCCAGGGGACACAAGGAGGGTTATGACCGGGGTTATGCCGAAGGCTATGCCGCCGGGGAAGAGCGGGCGACGATGGATTATGATGAACGCCTGCAAAAGGAGGCCGGTGCGATCACGAAGGAAGCGTTTCAAACCCTGATGCCGGCACTTGAGTCGGCGATTGAAAAGCTGGCGTCGGCGGAAAATATTTTCCTTTCGCGTTGGGAAGACGGTGCCTTGCAGGTGGCGGCGGCCATTGCCCAGCAGGCGATCAGCCGCGAACTGCCGAACATGATGGACGTGCCGCTGCGGCTGTTGCGGGAGGCCCTGCAACTGGCCGTCGGCAGTGTGCGGCTGAAAATCCACATGAATCCGAACGATGTGGAAGCATTGCGGCAGGAAATCGACACGCTGGTCAATCAAATCGCGCCCGCTGCGGAAACGGAGGTCATCGCCGATTTGCGCATTTCGCCCGGCGGCTGTTACCTCGAAACGACCAGCGGGACAATCGACCAGCGGCTCGACTCGCGTCTGGAACGCATCGTGTCGGAATTGGGACAGGATTGATACAAAGTGCAGAGCGCAAAGTGCAGAGTGCAAAGTGCAAAGTGAGGGATAAGGCAGGGCGGTCACGCCGTGAGTGCCGAACCGGAAAGGAAACAAATGACACCAAAAGAAATGAAAAAACTTATCAATGACCTGGCAAGCCAGTTGAGACTTTGCATTTCAGCATTGGGGATGGCCAGTGAAGTTTTAAATGACCATGAATCCCGGATGGTACAGTTCTTTGAAACACTCATTGAGGAAATTGAAACGAAATTACAGGAAGTCAAAGACGTGTAATAAAAACAATCACCACCCGCTCTTTCCGGCGGGTTATTATGAAGGGAATGAAAATCATGCCTATGACTGAACAATCCATCGTTTTAGGCGGTGCAGCAAGTCATTTACGAATTGCCACATCCGCGTTGGAATTGGCCAAAGCTTACATGCCGCCGGAAAAGAGCGTCGGTTTTGACAAAATCATCACCGACAGTTTGGAAGTGGCAGCGAAAGTCAAGCAATTGGTGAAAGAATTTGAAAAA
>WRMR01000119.1 GCA_009776995.1 Planctomycetaceae bacterium
AATCAGTGAAGCCGTGGTTTCCGGTACCTTGAAGTCCCGGAGTATCAAAGGCGGTATTTCCAACAAGCCTGACAATGCTCACTTCGCGACACCCGCCGAATGCCTGGCTCGAATTGACTCCGCGAATCCCAAACAATTGGCAGGAACATTGGACGATATCGTGGCCGAACCGCAGCGAGGCGGTTATTGGAGCGATGGCCGGGCGGGATGGACAGGTTTTATTACGTCCTACCCACCGAACTCCCCCAACTGTGGTTCCGGAATGACTGGATATTTTGCGGCACAGAGTTTTCACACCGGCGGTGTCAATGTCGGGGTGATGGATGGGTCATGCACCTTTATCAGCGATACCATCAATTGTGAAGGCCGAAACGTTCGTTTGATTACCGAACTCAAAAATGCCTATGCCGATCCAGCGTCCAGACCGAGTCCACATGGAGTTTGGGGGGCACTGGGAACAAAGAATTGCGGCGAAAGCGTCGCGTTTCCGTAATACACAGACGCCGCTCCAATCAGAACCCGCCGCGAAAACAAGCCGCGTTGCCCTGTGACGCGCTTGAACAACGACAGGAAACAAGGTTGTCATGATGAAAAACACCGGAACTTTCAATGGGATTTGTTGTCTTATGTTCGTAACCGGAATTGCCGCTTTCTCCGGTTGCGGTCAAAAACTTCCTCCTGGAATGCCCCAATTGAATCCCTGTATGATTACGGTCAGCATGGACGGGAAACCGGTGGCAAACGTTACGGTTCGCCTGGTTTCGGGACAACAGATTCATTGGGGATGTTCCGGCATCACCAATTCTTCAGGAAAAGCGTCCCTGGTGACGGACGGCAAGTACCAGGGCATTCCGGCGGGCAATTACAAAGTTCTCCTGACACGAATCGACACCGAGCATCGGGAATACAAAGGATTCATTGAAGAGGCAAAACTTCCGCCAAAAAAACAGACCGTTGTGATCGACCTGAAATATGAAGATGAAGATGAAACGCCGTATGAAATCGTGGTCACTGATGGCCAAAAGGCGTCGTTGGAGTGTCATGTCGATCCGCCTGAAAGTCCTGATCTGCCCAAGAATTATGGAATGCCGAAAAAACGCAATCCGTTCTGATATCGTGTTTATGCCGAATTCCCCCTCCGGTCACGGCAAACGGCACAGTGACCGGATACGTGACCGCTTGGAGATCGTCCGCCCACTATGATCCGGCCGCTTCACTTCGTTGCGCTCCCGGTTGCTACTGGGAAACTCCAAGATGAGGTCTTGTGAAGCACTACCTCGTGAATCCCATGTTGAACGAGAACATTTGTGAGACGTCGCCGGTGTTCTTGTTGATCGGGAAGGCGAAATCGAACGCGATAGGGACAGGTCCCATCATGGGGATCGTGAGCCGGATGCCGAAGCCCGGTGCGACGCGGTAATCGCTTTCCCATTTCGAGACCGAGGTTTCGACCGTTCCGCTATCGACGAAAAAGACGCCGCGGAAATTATCGTCCGCCGAGATGGGGAAGCACAATTCGACGGAGTTGTAGAACTCGAAGTTGCCGCCAACGCCGTAACCGCTCCATCGCGGGGTTACGCCGCGGTATTCGAACCCGCGAATCGTCGAGAAACCGCCTGCATAGTAACGCTCGTAAATCGGGGTGGATTTTTCCGTGATATTCGCCGCGCTGCGCAGGCCGAGGACCCAGGCACCGGAGTGATCCGCGCGACGCCACAGGGCATGATAACGCCGGACGTCATAGCCCCCGCGAACGAACCTGGCGGTTCCGAGAACTTGTTCGGCACTGACCGTCAGGGTGCCGCCTTCGGTCGGCATGATCGTGTTGTCCCGCGTATCATAAGAGCCGCTGAGACCGAACGCGTATTGGGCATTATTTCCCAGCACCGCAAACAGGTCGGGGATCGGGGCACGCGGGTCATAAACCTTGACGTTGGCTCCGTTGAACGACACGCTGGTTGAAAAACGATCCGTCCAGGCACGACCCAACGTCACGCCGCCGCCCGCGCGGTTTTCACGCCATTCGTCGTAATAGCGCGTGTAATAAAAACCGTTCAGCCCGAGGGAAAACCGTGTGTTGCCCAGCAACGGCTCCTGAAATGAAACCATGTACCGCTGGTAATTTTCACCCGGCATGGCTTCGATCAGGAACTTCTGGCCGGCACCGCGAAAGGCGTTGCGCCATCCGGCCAGCCGGAAGGGATTGGTCGGCAGCTTGCGCCAGTCGAAATTGCGTTCTTCAATGGCAAATCGTCCGACCAGCCCGCTGTCGGAGTTGATGCCGACGCTCATGGTCAGATTGCCGGTCTTGCCTTCCTGGACGCGGAGTTTTGCCGTCGCCCGGGCGTAACCCGTAAACGGATCATCGTAATTTCTCGTAATACTGCCTGGTGCGCCGAAGTCATTGTAGCTTCCCGTCGAGGGAAATGTTCCCGACGCTTGCGTGATCGAGCCGTAACCGTTGTTGCCAAAGTAATTGTAGGGGTCGGTCGTGGCCGGAATGACCGGATTGTCCAGCATCGCCGTTGTTGTCGTGGTTGTCCCGATTGGCGCGATGGGAAACGCACTGTCTTGTGCGGCGAAACTGTTGTATCCGCTTCCGCTCCCATAAGGCGAGCTGGGAGTCAACAAACCGTTGTCAATCGGTGTGGTGGCAGAGGCGTTCGTGTTGACCGACAAACTCGGCATCACACCCGCTTGCACTGTCGAAGGTGCGGTCTGGTATTGCGGCGGAACCGTGTGACCGCCCTGCTGTACGCCAACCGGGGAAGTGTTGTACGGGTTACTGCTGTAAAGCGGCGCGTCCTGGGGAGTGTTCTGCGTCCCGTAGCCGTCCTGCGTCTGGGGGTAAGCAACGTGGTAAGCCAGCGGTCCGGCGTCCGGGAACGCCGGATGTACGCCGACTTGAATCTGCCGCCAGTCATTCAGGTCCAAAGCGGACTGCATATTGTCGCCGGGATTCTGGCCGCGCATGATGATGTCGTCGATTTCCTGCAAATCCATGTCGAGAAAATCTTCGTCGTCCATGTCCATTTCACCATCTTCGGGCACGATATGAATTCGCGGTGTTACTCCTTCGGCAGGATTGACGTTGACGAACCCCGGACGTGAAACTGAGGTTTCCGCTCTTCGGATCATGCTACCCTGGGCAACACGCCCCGGTTTGATATTTGCTATGGCGAGGTGCTTCAAAAGTGTCGTGGTTTTCGTGTGGGCTTCCGTGCCGGCGAATTCCACGGCAATGCCCGTGATGGCAACCGGATCGCTTTCACGAATGGCATACGTGACGTCCACCATGCCGGGCTTGTCCGCAAGCATACGGACGTTGCCCTGAACCTTCGTCAGCAGACGCCCCTGGTCGCTGTATTTCCGTCCGACAGACGCTTCGTCCAGCTTCATCGCCCCTTGCAGGTAATATGCTCCCGGCTTGAGTTTGAATTCCTTCGACAATTCCGCGTCGGTAAACTTCTCGTTACCGACGAATATGATATTGTTGATTTTGAAACGGGGACCTTCCGAGATGATGAACTTGACCTTGATCCAACTGCCCGGCTCACCGAGGCGGAAATAGCCGGTGGTTTCCTCGAACACACGGTCGATCTGGACATTGAAAAACCCATATCGTTGGTAAAGTTCAAGCAGTTTTTCGACGTCGGCGTCAAGTTTTTCGCGGCTGAACTCTCCGCCGACATAGTACAACACGCCCGGCTTGGAATCAATGTAGGTCTTCAATCGCGTATTGGAAAGGAACCTGCCCCCTTCCACGGCGGTGGTCAGGACACGTTGCTTGACACCTTCGTTGATGATGAACACAACGTTACGGTCGGTGACGCGGTCACCCGACGCGATGACCACACTGGCACGCTCAAAACCTTCCGAGCGGTAATATTCCTTGAGTTTCTCTCTGGCGTGCAGAACGAGTTGCACATCGACCGGATCGCCCGCCTTGATGCCGGATTCTTCGGCAAGCTTTTTCTTGTGAATTTTCCGGTTACCGACAAACTGGACCGTATGAAAAATCGGCCGCTCGACCAGATCGAAACGCACGACCACGCCTTCGGGCTTGCGCTGGTAGCGAGGCGTCACGGAAAAGAAAAAGCCCGTCTGATTCAGCGTCCGGGTGTCTTCCTGCACGGTCTGCAACCGAAACGGTTCCCCTTTCACCGTTCGGATCATGTTGCGAATTTTGTGTTCAGGCACTTTGCCATTGCCTTCGATGATGACTTCGGCAACCTCCATGTTTTCCACTTCCGTATCAACGGCTTGTTTGTCATAGACGTCAACAAACCTGGCATGGACACGGCTGTCTTGCGGAGGTTCGTAACCCGGCCCGATGCTGCCCGGACTTTGGGAAAAACTGTCGAGCCGTTGTTGCGTCTGCATGATGGCACTGAAGTCAAGCGGTTCGTCGTGCGAGTCGGCTAGGGGTTGCTCTCCGGCACCGAAGAGCGGGGCATTGCCGCTTCCTGGCATGGGCATCAGCCCCATTTGCGATTGCAGTTGCGAAGCGTCACGTTCCGATTCGATCGGTTGCAGGTTTCCGATTCCGCTCGGGATTATTTCTGAACTGCCGTTGCTGAATGTTTGCATTCCCAACGAAGGATCCGTGCTTTGCATCCCGTTCAGCATCTGATCGATTTCGCTGTCGAAGATCGGATTGCTCTCGGTCAGTCCCATCTGCTCCCGTTCAATTCCCGGATTTTGTGTCAATTCTGTTGTGGGTAGCGGCTGGTATGCAGGAAATTGCCGGGATTGAGGATGCGTCTCGGTTGGATAGGCTAAAGTTTGCGGAGGTTGCTGTGAATACGGGGAATAATCGCCTTGGACGGGGGCGATGGATGTAAAATCCGGAGACGGGTAATTTTCCCCCGGTGTGGTACAGGATACTGTTTGGAGTGCCAGGAAAATTGCAATCACCAATAACAACCAGGCGTTGTTTGTGACGAAAACCGGGAAATGTCTGTCATTTCCGTTTTGGAAATCAATGGAATGATTGCATTTTGGGGTCATGAGCCACCGCAGTGATAATCTCAGAAAGTATTTTTGCCGAAACAACAACCGGGAACGCAACGAAGTGAAGTGACCAGATTGAAAACTGTTATTTCCGGTCACTCCGTTTGTTAACGCGCACTTCGTTCCCGGTTGCTGTTTTGTTCACTTTTCAATAAAAGGTGTGCGGTGGTACGATACGAAAAAACTTGAACAAAAACAAGGCGAATTGCCAAAAAAGAGCTATTTTTCGCGCCAGATGTCACTTTTTGGGATACCCAATTTTTGACTGGTTTCCTCAATTTGCCCAAAGAACCGCAACGCATCGACCGGATAACCGGCGGTCGGTTGCAGGCCGGGAAGATGTTGTTGCCAGAATTGATTGAACTCAAGCATGGCCATTTCGCGCAACAGTTTTGCGGTCATCGACGCCAAAGCCGCAGGAATATGCCGATCTGCCTTGGCCTGAAAGCGAAACTCGATTTTGCGTCCCTGGCTGTTGAGCCGATAAACGCTCTGTGCTGTGCCTTCAGTGAGAGTTTCGATCCAGCCGTCACATGAGAAAAATTGATAAAGCATGTCAGCATAACGGTTTCTTCCGCCATGCTTGTCGCACAAAACGGTCACGTTGCCGCAATCCGGCAACGATTGGATTGTGTTTTTGACCAGTGAAAGCGTCGTTTCGGTCAGCAGGGTTGATTTATTCCCCATTTGCTCGAGTTTCTGGTTGAATTCTCGCGGAAAAATCATGTCGGCCTTAATATCGCAAAGCGAAATACCAAGCGGGTTGAGCGATTCTTTGATGCGTCCCGCCGCCGAACGATGATTATCGTTGTCCATTTGCGACAAGAATTTTGATAAATGTTCCGGTTTTTTTCCGGTCAAATAAATTGATTCAAGTACAGCATCTGCCAGAATCTGCAACTTGCCCGATGGGTACAGCTTTTTGGAGTCGCCAATCAGCAACAATTTCCCATTTTTCCCCCACTGCGAAGGCGTGTCCGTAACAATCGGGCCAAGCCGTCGCTCCAATTCTGCAAGAGGATCATCGACAGGTTGTACACCTGGCGCATTGCCGGTTGTCATTTTCCAAACAACACAACAAACCACAAGCGGCCCCAAATTCGGACCGTAACCCGCTTCGTCCGTTCCAAGAATGTCATGTCTCATGCCGACCATTGTATCCTATTTGCCAGCTCAAAGCAGGGAATTTCAAGTTTTTTATTGACTTGGCCGTATCGGGGTAATTATACTGGATATTGGTTGTTTGCATTTCTGCGGACACAACATGTTGAGGAAATATCGCTATGAAAATCAAAAATACGGTTCCCACATCGCTCGTTCAAGGCACGATTGCAGTTGTTTTTTGTGCTTTTTTCTTGCACACTACCCTTTGCCTCCAGGGTTTTGGCCAGGAAATCAGGAAAATGCCGCGTCTGCTGGCTCCCGGCGTCATGAAAACGATTCAGCCGGATTTTAAGTTTTATGAAACTTTTACGGAAGGCGAAATTGTTGAAGTGACGGCACTCGGACCGGAGTACCATTGGGCGAAACTTCGTTTTCCGACCAAAGAGTACACAAAAGATAACCCGGTCACTTGCCTTGAGTTTCAATTCAAGATTCCGCGTATCATTGAGGTTGATCTTCCCACCAAAGACAGCCAAATCGTCAAAACCCCTGTTTGGTACATCATTTACAGTGTGACGAATAAAAAATGGGCGGCCGAAGAATCGCAAAAACTTGATGCCTTGCAAGTCAACCTGTCCAGTGGTAATGAACTGGAACCATTGGACGCCAACCTCGACTTTGGTTCGACGCTTTTGGTTGAAGAATTTGAGCCGGGGCCAGATGAGTTCACACCTGGCCGTTTTAATGCCAAAGCCGGAGAATCGACGATTGAATTTGTGCCGCAATTCATTTTCGCGTCCGAATCGCTGTTGTTTCCCAAGACGAAACAGTATGTGGTTCCCGAACAGGTGATTCCGCTTGCACTTCCGGCGATCATCCAGCAGGAAGACGCCAACCGGACGTTTGAAACGACCGTCAGCATGGCCGACCGGAAAATTGAGCCGGGCGAGACTGCCTGGGGCGTCGCCATGTGGAAGGACATTGACCCGAACGTCAAAGATTTCTCCATTTACATTTCCGGACTTTCCAACGCGTATCATTGGGAAATTGACAAAGAAAAGCACCAGCCCGGTGTTGTTGGTTCGGGGTATTCCATGAGCCGCAAGACGCTCAAGCTGAATTTCTGGGCACCTGGTGCCGCCGACCATCTTCTCAGTAAGGAAATTCAATACGGCAATCGGTTAGCCGGCCGGAAAGCCGATGAAAAGCCCCCCGTTGACTTTGAGTGGGTTTACCGTTAAGATATCCGATTCTCAAAGTGCATTGACACGTTAATTCCAGTGAATTGAGTATCATGAGGTCTTCCCATGGCACATAAAAAAGGTCAAGGTTCCAGCCGGAACGGTCGCGATTCCAACGGCCAGCGGCGCGGCATCAAAAAATATGGCGGTGAACGGGTGATTCCCGGCAATATTATTGTACGACAGGTCGGCACCAAGTTTCATGCCGGTCGCGGTGTCGGCGTTGGCACCGATTACACGCTTTACGCTCTGAGCGAGGGTTACGTCCAGTTCGACAGAAACGGCCGCCGCGTCAACATCGTTGAACACGATCCCAACAAGGTCAGCATGAATTGAATGCCGTGTACTGAAAGTTTGAATGCAGAATAGCCCGTCCCTTCGTGTGCTTGATTCTAATAAAATCATTCTGCATACTGCATTCTTAATTCTGCATTAATAGTGCCGATGATTTGTGTCGCAACGCTTTCTTTTGTGCCGCTGAGTGTTGCGAGTGTTGTGCCGGTACGGTCGAGAATTTCGACTTCCGCATAGCCGCCCAATATCGTTTTGGGGCCATTTAAGATTATCCAATCGCCGTTTTTTTGGCGTAATTTTTCGAGAGCGTGTTCTTTTCCGTTCTCGCACGTCTCCAGTGCAAAAGGCACCAGCCACTGGTTTGGCTGTTTGATTTTGCCAAGTTCCGCGAAAATGTCCGGCGTCGCAACAAATTCCACGGTCATCGTGTCATCGCCGGTTTTTTTGATTTTCTCGACGGAAACCGCTTTGGGTCGAAAATCACAAGGAGCGGCTGCCCCAATGGCCCCGACGCAATCGGGAAAAACCTGCAAACAGGCTTGTAGCATCTCGTCGGTCGTCGTGACGCGAATGACTCTCAATTCCTGCGGGTAGTGACAACCGACCGGGCCGGAGACGATAGTGACCTCAAAACCGGCATTCAGGGCGGCTTTGGCAAGTGCGGCTCCCATTTTGCCACTGGAAGCGTTGGAGAGGTAACGGACAGGGTCCAAATATTCCCGTGTCGGACCAGCGGTGATTAAAATTCGCGGCATGTTGTTTCTCCCCAAAGTCAAGCTACCCAAGCAAAACGCGACAATCACGGTGTGATCACTCAATATTCAACATTCAACGAGTCTTCCCTTTGGTCACCGGCATTCACCAAAAAACCCCGCGTTCGGACTGAAACACGGGGTTTTATTCGACTTTTTCCAAGCGGAGGACAAGGGAGTCGAACCCTCAACCGGTTACCCGGCAACTGATTTCGAGTCAGCCTGCTAACCATTCGCGTATCCTCCGGGGCTTCATCGGATGTTTCGATGAATTGCAGACGGTCACGCCGTGACTGCCCTGTCTTGTACGCATAACAATAAAAATTTACGCGATTCCGGGTAATTTGCAAGCCCCCCGTTTTGTGGTCCCATTACGGCTTTGTTCTTTGTTATGATAACGGGCCATTGGCGGCCACGGCGTGGCCATCCTCCTACCACAAATTCCTTCGCGGTGAAAACCACTACTGTAAATTCCCCTTTGTGATGCGCATGAAGAGGTCTTCGAGTTGCGTTTTGTGCTGGCGGAATTCGACGATGGGCAGTTGGCGGTCATAGAGGTGGCGGAATAGTTGCACGGCGGTGTCTTCGGTGCCGCTGAGCGAAATGGCGACTTCGCTGTCGATGATCCGCGTTTTCGTGACGAACGGCACTTCGAGCAGGTATTTTTGCAGTTCGTCCGGCTGCATGTCCCTCGCGCGGATCATGTAAACCAGTTCCGTATCGACCGAATTGATGATGCTGCTGAGGTTGCCCGCGTGCAGCATTTGGCCGCGTTCGATGAACACGACGCCGTCGCACATTTCGCCCAGCTCGGTGAGGATGTGCGAGCTGATGAGGATCGCCTTGCCCTGCTCGCGGAGTGCCTTGAGCAGTTCGCGCAGTTCGATGCGTGCCCGCGGGTCAAGCCCGTTGGCCGGTTCGTCGAGGACCAGCACCTCCGGTTCATGCACAATCGCCCGTGCGAGACTGACCCGTTGTTTCATGCCCTTGGAGATTTGCATGAGCGTTTTTTCACGGAAATCAACCAAGCCGACAAATTCCTCGACCTGTTCGACGATGCGACGGCGGTGCGGCTGCCGGATTTTGAACGCCCGTGCGAAAAAATCGAGGTATTCATGCACCGTGATGTCACGATACTCCGGCAGCGAGTCGGGCATGAAGCCGACCAGCCGCCGCACTTCGTCCGGGTATTGCGTCACGCTGCGTCCGCCGACGAAAATATCGCCCGAGGTCGGCTCGTCGAGCGTCGCAAGGATGCGCATGGTGGTCGTCTTGCCCGCCCCGTTGGGTCCGACAAAGCCGAATATCTGGCCGCCGCCGAACGAAAAGCTCACATGATCGACCGCGTTCGTCTTGCCGAATTGCCGCACCAAATCAACGATGTAAACGTCCATAGTAGTTGTCAGTTATGAGTTGTTAGTTTTCAGTTGACGAGCCGTGATCTGCGATCACGGAGGATTGACGTTTAGCCGTGCGTCTTGAACGCCAGTGTGGGAGTTTAAGTTAATCGTATCTGTGATGGTGAACCGCGATGAATCACATTTCCAAAGGTTTCATAGACAAGGAAATTTTTTCGACGGGAATACCTGATGCTTTACTTGTAATAGACAAAACTGCTTTTTCAATTGATTCACGAGTCCATATCTGACCATCGGGATCAAGACAGATTTGTGTCGGTACTACATACCGGATAATCTCTTCTAATGTTCGACATTGCGTTGGAATGGTCGAAAAAATTGACGCCAACACTATTACTCCTGCCTGATAAAGTGCTAAAGCCATAATAAATCCTGCGACTGCTCCAAGCAGTATTGCGATGGGCAATGGATTCGGGTTCGTTTCACTTTGACCAAATATAACAGAAAATACAACAATGACTCCGACGCAAAAAGCAATCCCGCCACCAATCAGTCGATATGTTATACTCACCAGCGGTGGAATGTTATCTGATATTTCCTGGCGTAATTTTTTCCAAACCCGGCGCCGTACTGCATTTGATTTGAAAAGAGATTCGGTCTCGGTTGTCGAATTCAAACTTGAAACATCCATAGCAAGTTCTTTTGCGAAAAAAGTCCGAAGTGTCATGATTCCACTTTGAAATACTTGATCAGCTTCCTCTTGAGAATGCGGCATTTTTTCCGTATGCTTTTCGAGATACGAAACGAGTTCATCAAGTGAACCGTTGGTTTGTTCATCTTCATCTTTCATAAGATCAACACAAAACTGTTCTTCAATCGCAAACAAGAAATCTCCTAAATCCAATCCCATACTATCCTCTTGTATCTTTATACTGATCTCGACTGTGGCGGCAACGGCATGAATCAATCCCGTCATTGCGCTACGCTGCATTCCGACTTTTGTTTTAACTCCAAACTCCGAACTTCTGTCTCCCGACTCCTATACTTCTCTTCCCTGACACCTCACTGCACACTCCTCAACAGGTGTTTTTGTATCAATCGTAAGCAATAATCTGCCGGAATAATCCGCTGGAACATTATAACATGCTGTATGACCTGTGAAATAACGCGATATGTGTACAAAAAGCCGTGCGCAAAGTATCAATGAAGGAGATTTTATCCCCGATTGCGGAGTTTTCCAGTCGAATGTTCGACACGAAAACATGGATTTTCGACTCAAAATCTCGAAACTTCAACTCAAAATCCCGAACAACGGGGTCAAAATC
>WRMR01000120.1 GCA_009776995.1 Planctomycetaceae bacterium
CCCGCGCCTCCCACTGGACCATGAGCTTCGGCGACTACAAAAACGAAGTCGAGTACATCTCGCGCAAAATCGGCGTCCAGTGCGTGCGTATTGATGTATAGGGGTTTTTTCCGACCACCGGTCAGCGGAAGACCGACTGCCGATGTGGGCTTTGCATTCACCACAAAGATGTTTGGCACCGGTTCCTGGAACCGGGAAGTCACGCCGTGACCGACCCCGGTCGTTTATCACCACGAAGGTGGCAAAATCAGAGCCGCGACGGTCACGGAGCGGTCGAATGGTTTGAGACTCTGTTCTGCTTCGACCGCTCGATGACTCTCGCGGCTCTGATTTGAAACATTCTGCGCTCTGCATTCTGCATTCTGCGCTCTGAACTCCATTCTGGTTGTTTTCTTGAGGAAATGAGGTATAATTTGAGCTTTGTGCGAGGAAACTCGCCACCAGCCACTCGCCACTACAAAAAACCATGACATTTCTAACGACAAGCCTGATTGCCGGGGGACTGGCCGCTGCGGTGATTCCGGTGGTGTTGCACCTTGTCATGCAGGGGCGACCGAAAACTTACGAATTTCCGGCCTTGCGTTTCATTCGGCAGCGACTGGCGGCCAACCAGCGGCGGTTCCGGCTCAAGCATCTTCTTTTACTGGCACTGCGCGTACTGTTGCTCGTGTTACTCGGCGTCGCTTTGGCACGACCGACACTGCGCCGGCTGGCCGCAGGGTCGCTTGGCTCACAGCAATCGCCGGTTGCCGCCGTGATTGTCATGGACACGTCGCCGCGAATGGGTTACGTTGCGGCCAACAAAACGCGGCTGGAGGAAGCACAGGAACACGCCCTCTGGTTGCTGGAGCAATTCCCGAAAGACAGTCGCGTGGCCGTGATTGGCTCGCAACGTGTGCCCGCGTCGTTTCAGGTTGATTTGCTTGCCGCACGCGATCGCATCGAACGCCTTTCGACCGCCATGACAGGCCGTTCGCTGCTCGAATCGCTTGTCGAAGGGGCAAAACTGCTCAAGCAAAGTGAGCTGGAACGCCGCGAGATTTATCTGATCACCGACATGACCGAGCCGGACTGGCCGGAAACGATACTGCCGTCGGTTCGGGCGGCGTTGGCCGACGTCCCTGATGCTACTTTGTCACTGATTGACGTTGGCAGGGACACAGTGTCCGATACGGCACTGACGCGGGTTTCGCTGTCCGACGAAGTCCTGTCTGCCGAGATGCCGTTGCGCATCGAGGTTGAACTGACGCACATCGGCGGGGCCGAATCGCGCACGGCGGAGTTGTTTGTGCGAAATTTGGGTGACAGCAGGCTTCAGGTTTTAGACATCGGGCTTCAGGAGAGTGTTTCGATACCTTCTCAAAATCCTGAAGTCAGAAGCCTGAAGCCTGAAGTCTCTCCCGGCGACAAACGGGACTCAAAAACGGTTGAATTCCCGGCGGGCATGTCGCGGCGTAACGTTGTGTTCGACCTGTCCGTGTTGCAAGAGGGTACGAACCAGGGAGTGATTCGGTTGACATCGCCCGATGCTCTGGCGGCGAACGATGAAATCGGCTTTACCATCGAAGTGCGGACGCCGTCGCGCGTGCTGATCGTCGCCCCGGCGAATGCTCAGACACTGTTCTTGCGCGAGGCACTGGCACCCGAACGGTTGCGGCTCAAGGGCATTGTCCCATACCGGATCGACACGATGAGTGTGGACGAATTCAACGAAGTACCACCGAATCAACTGTCCGGTTATCGCGCGGTGTTCCTGCTTGACCCGCCGCCACTCCAGCCGACCGGTTGGAAGAAGCTGGCCGATCATGCCGCTACGGGTAACGGTGTGGCTGTGTTTCTTGGCCGCAATGCCACACCGATTTCCAAATTCAATGAAGGCCCAGCCCGCGAACTGCTCGGCATGACGTTGCGGACACAAGCCCGTGCGTCGGACGGCAATCTCTGGCTGTCCGCGCCGGGCTACGAAAACCCAGTATTGCGGCCGTTTCGTGAAATGGACACTGCGAAAATTCCGTGGTATGCCGTGCCGGTCTTCCGCTATTGGCACGTCGATGATCTCGTCGCCGGGACGGACATTGTGATGCAATACTCCGATGGCCGACCCGCGATGGTGTCGCGGCCCATCGGTCAGGGCAACGTGATTGTGATGACAACGCCCATTTCCGGTTTGCCGGACGAAAACGCCTGGAACCTGTTGCCGACTTCGATTGAAGCCCCGTGGCTGTTCGTCATGCTCAGCGACGGCGTCACGCAATTTCTGCTCGGCCTCGGCGAACGAAATTGCAACTACCTGACCGGCCAGCTTGTGACCTTGCGTCCGGAGGTGACGCAGTGGCCGGCCTCGTGCATTGTTAAGCCGCCGCTGGGTGAGGGCGTTCGCGTTCCGACGGACTCGCTGCGTCAGGTCATCACATTTTCCGCAACCGAACAACCGGGCAATTACGCCGTTTCGTCCGGCGGGACAGGCGGGGCATCGCAACTGCAAACCGGATTCAGCGTCAATGCCCCGGCACAAACCTGGAACCTGACGCGTATCTCGCCTGAACAAGCGAAGGCGATGTGCGGCGACCGATTGCACATCATCAGCGACCGCACGATGCTCGAATCCGGCATGTCGCAATCGCGCACAGGCCGCGATCTCTTCCCACTGGTCATGCTACTTGTGCTGACCGTTTTCGCTGCGGAGTATTTCGTTTCCAACCGGTTTTATGGGGTGGAAAAATAGGTATTGTGACTGTATAATTCCAGTTGCATGTAAAGTCATTTGCTACAAAACGCTTCCGTTTGTACAGTCTTGATAATCATTGTCAGTAACCGTTCACGGTCATTTTTCACCACGAAAGACCACGAAGGGATTTCAAGGGAGGACTGTCTGATCGTGATCAGTGGCGAGTGGTCAGCGGTCAGTTCAATAGTGCAATCCAACGGGTAGTGTGGCGGTTACATGACAACCGCCGCACCTTCTGACCGTTTTTCAAATTTTTTGCAAAAATATTGTGAATCTCTCTTGACATTGACTACATAATGTTGTAGTATGACGATTTGAAGTAGTCAATGTCCAACAAATCATTGATATTTGAAACCAGCCATGCCCAAAAAAGAAAATCAACGTATGGCTCCGACCGTATCGCCGGCGGAGTGGGAAATCATGGAAACGTTTTGGCGGTACGGGCCACAGGCGGCACGGGATGTATTCGCGTCGCTGTCCGGGTCGAACGCACGGGACATCAAAACGGTACGGACGCTCTTGTCGCGGCTCGTCGAAAAAGGGGCGTTGGGGTACGATCAGATCGGCAATTCCTACCTTTATCGGGCGGAATACACCCGCGATCAACTCATCTGCGGCGAAGTGCGAAGCGTGGCCAACCGCGTGCTCGACGGTTCGGTTTCGGCACTGTTCGCCAGTTTCCTCCGCGAA
Source organism: Planctomycetaceae bacterium (assembly GCA_009776995.1). GTDB lineage: Bacteria > Planctomycetota > Planctomycetia > Pirellulales > Thermoguttaceae > WRMR01. Next base: position 3,419 of record WRMR01000120.1, read on the forward strand.
GAGGAACTGACGCCGCGCGAAATCGAACAAATCCGCAATTTACTTGACGAGAAATGACATTCACCACGAAGGGAATGCAGAATGAAGAGTGCAGAATGCAGAATATTTTTCCACATCAACGGATGACCACATTAATCATTCTGTATTCATCATTCTGCACTCTGCATTATTCTTTCGTGGTGGAAAAAGAAAACGAGGCAGTCATGAACGAGATTTTCACCCATTGGATGACCGGTGCCGCCGTGCAGCTTGCGTTGCTGGTGACGGTCATTGCCGCGATTGCGTTGATCGGCCGCCGCATGTCCGCGCGATTCCGTTACACACTTTGGACGCTGGTGCTGGTCAAGGCACTGTTGCCGCCGTTTGTTGCGGTGCCGTGGTCGGTGACCAACCAGGCGATTAACCCGTTGTGGCAGGCATTTTCGCAACACCAGACAACCATCGCACAACAGGTCGTCCCAGAGGATGCGTCTTTTGCCGAACCGCAAGAAACAGCAGCCGGGAACGCAGTGAGCGCAGCGAACGGAGTGACCGGAGAGGGTGGTTACCACTCCAACCCGGTCATGCCGCAGGAGTTTCTTCTTGCGCATTCAGCACTGAACACCGAAGCTTCGCTCATGCCGGAAACGCTGAACGAATCGCCGCGTTTTCCCTGGCTGTTGGCCCTGTGGCTCGGCGGCGTACTGGTTTACTGGAGCATCGTGCTTTCTTGTTACCGTTGGGCGATCCGCTTGTTGGCCGAAGGCAACACATTATGCAACGGTCCGATTCGCGAACTATCGCTACGGCTTGCCAGGCGGCTGGGCATCCGCAAGACGCCGCAGATCGTGCTTTCCGACGTGGTGCGAAGTCCATTCCTTTGGGGATTTTCGACGCCGCGTATTGCGATTCCGGCGGATTTTCCCGGCGAAGTCGGCCCGGACGAAATGGAAAGCGTGTTGCTGCACGAACTGACGCACTGGAAACGCGGCGACCTGTTCGTCGCGCGGCTGGAACTGCTGGTGCGAAGCCTGTTCTGGTTTCACCCCTTTGTCTGGTACGCATTGCACGAACTCCGCAAGGCACGGGAATCGGCCTGCGATGAAGCGGTGCTGGCAAGCGGCTGCATCGCGGCGAAGCGTTACGGCGATTCGTTGCTGAACGTCATGTATGCCATCCGGGAACCGGCTGTCGTTCCGGCTGGATTCCCCGGATTTTTGGGAATTATGGAACGAAAGACGCAATTCCAACAACGACTGGAGGAAATCATGTCACAACAACACCGCGTCAAACGCATCGGCCTTTTCGGATGGGGGCTGTTGCTCTTTTTGACCCTCTGCGTTTTGCCTATGGCGATGGCACAGAAGGAAACGGAACATGCCGAAGATGAAACCGCCAAACCGGAGGAAATGGCGGATGCCCCGGTGAAAGCGGAAGAGGACACAACGCAAGCTGATCGTATTGATCCCACAGGAATGAACCTGACCAGGATCGAAGCCGCCTGTAACAGTGTGGTGGCGATATCCGGTAACATACCAGACTATAACTATAGCAAGCATGGTGCAGGAGTGATTATCGATCCGCGCGGTTACATCATCACCAATAATCATGTCATTGACGGGATGGAAAAAATTGAGGTCAAAACTTATGACGATATGGAGTACGTTGCCCGTTGCATCGGCCATGATCCGGGCACAGACCTCGCATTGATCAAAATTTCGCCAACCAAACCGCTCGTGCCGATCCGCATTGGCGATTCCAGCAAAATTCACGTTTTGGAACGGGTTGTCGTAGTGGGACATCCTTTTGGTTATTCGTTCTCATGTAATAGTGGCGAAATTTCTGGGATATCCCGCATAGTTCCCATTAGAGACAACTTGAAATACAACAACATGATCCAAATCTCAACTGGCATCGACACTGGCAGTTCCGGCTGTCCGCTCTTGAACACAGATGGCGAAATGATCGGTAGCATTGTGGGTTTGAGTCAAAGCAGTATGCCGCTTGTCTTTGCCTTGCCAAGTGATTTTGTCATGGAAGTTGCCGCCGGATTGCTTGAGCAGCACACCCATCAGTTTTGCAGACACGGAATCCGCTTCAAGGAGATTGACGTCCATCAGATCGGGACGCGGCAAATCAACGTTGACGATTACAAAATTCTTGCCATTGCTTCGATTGATCCCGGCAGTCCGGCGGAAGAAGCGGGGCTTTTGCCGGGCGATGTTCTCCGAAAAGCCAATGGCCAGACTTTGGATCGGAAGCTGGATTGGTATCGCGCCCTGCTCGACAAAAAATTCGGCGACGTCATTTCACTGGTTTTTGAACGAGACGGCGTCCTGGATGAAACGGACTTGGCACTGAAAAGTCCCAAGCGGGAACAGCCGAAGCAACCCCAAACACCGCCATCCTCACAAACAGACAGCGCGGTAAATGACGTTGTCTGGGACAAGTTCGGCATTCGCGTCACACCCGTATCGCAGGAAGAGTTTGAACAGCGCAATGCCGGGTTGAAATCGGAGTATGCTTTTGAAGGAGCCGTCGAAGTGCAGGAAGTCAAGCCAGACGGCATTTTTGCGTCGAGGAAAGTGCAGAAAGGCGACATGCTCGCGGCCATCATCACACCGAAAGACCCCTGGAACATCACTCGCGTTGCCGACCTGACATACCTTGCCGACCGTTGGACGCCCGATCAATTGGGTGGTAATGAAGTGCAGGTCATCGTCGTCCGGGATAAGACGTTGCTCAGAGGGACAGTTCCCGTGCCAAAGACTGACCAACAGCCAAAACCGTTGCGGTAACGGAGTTGCCTGGAATGTGTCTTTCACTCAACAGTAACCGGGAACGGAGCAAAGCGGAGTGACCAGCTTTGATGGAAACCACCCTCTCCGGTCACTCCGTTCGGCCACTTCGTGACCTCTCTGCGTTCCCGGCTACTGTTTCTTGCGAAAAGTCCTGGTTCAAGACACATTCTTATATCAAAGCCGCAATCGTAAGATTGCGACTCCGGTGTGAGTCACAAAATCGTATAAGGTTCCCTTTGCTCCCGGGCTTGCATGGCACGCGCTTCCCCGTCACCGACAATTTGCTCCTTCTCCGGGTCCCATTGCAGTTTCCGACCGCCAAGCCGCATCGAAATCACTGCAAGCTGACATGGGGTCAAACTGCGATGACCGACTTCCGCGTGCGCCACCGGCACATCGCGTGATTTCACACAATCGAAAAAGTTTTTCATGTGAATTTCGCTGGGACGAACCCGCCAGGCATTGTCGGGAAGCGGATTGTCGGCCAGTTCCTCCTCAGCTCTGCCATACACGTTGGCGCGGTTCACGAAAATCCGGCCACGGTCGCCGATGAACATGACGCCGTTGCGGTCGCAGGTTTTGACCTCGTCAGAAACGTCCTTGCCGAACATCCAGTCAAGTTTTTCCTGCGATAACTGAATGTGCGGCTCGGTGGGCCACCCATAGTTATACCGGGCATTCAGGGAAGTGAAGAACAGCACCTCCATTCCGTTCGCGTAGTTCAGACGGGCAAAGAACTGGTCGGGAACGTCGAAACAATCCGGCTTTCCCTCGTTCGGGAAAATGCCGCGACACTCAATGGAAACCGGCCCGGTGTTTTCCACATCCATTCCCCAATGCGCGATATCGTAGTGATGATTCCCCCAGTCAGCGGCCATGCTGCCACAGTAATCGAACCATCCCCGAAACGGGTGATAGCGTCTTGCCGTATAGGGTTGCATAGGGGATTGCCCCTGGTACATCTCCCAATCCAAACAGTCGGGACAGGCTTGCGGTTCGAAAGGTCCGCCTTTCATGCTTAGAAACGGAATGGCCACCCAGACCTGTTTCAGCTTTCCGATACGGCCATTGCGCACCAGTTCCACCGCTTCCTGAAACGGTCTGGGATGGATTCCGCCGTCCATCACTTGTTTTGCACTCCGTTGCTGTGTACCGAGTTGAAAGACACGCCCGGTTTCTTTGACAACCTTTCGCAGAAGCTTTCCTTCCTCAATCGTCAAAGCAAAAGGCTTTTCGCCATAGACGTCACGCCCGGAACGCAAGGCGTCGATATTGATTTTCGTATGCCAATGGTCGGTCGTTGCCTGAATGACGACGTCAATGTCGTTGCGGTCAAGCAGCCTGCGATAATCCTGGTACGTTGCAACATCATCACGAAGTTTGTCGCCAAGCCGTTGTTTGACGTCACCGAATTTCAGCGTGTTGACGTCACAAATGGCGACAATGTCGCCGTATTCGACGGCGTGGCCGGCGTCGAATTGTCCCTGTCCGCCCAAACCGATCACCCCGATTCGCGGCCGGTCGTTTTTCGACTCTTGCGCATGGGACTGTGGCGAGGTGAAAAGATAAGGGATCATGGTCGCGGAAGTCAGACCTGCCGCACTGCGACGAATAAACTCACGCCGGTTGGGTTGATGAATCGAATTTCTCATAGCATGGTCCTTTGTTAGAGTGATTTGGTAAATTTTTCCATTCGGAATAACGCTTCCCGGATGCTGTCGATGGAATAGGCGTAGGAACATCGGATGTGTCCTTCGCCGCAATCGCCAAAGGCCGTACCGGGCACCACAGCCAAACGCTGCTCCTGCAAGAGCCGGTTGCAAAACTCCTCCGATGTCAATCCAAAACGGCTGATCGATGGAAACAGGTAAAACGCCCCGCGCGCCTCGAAGCAGTCAATCCCGATTTTTCGCAACCCGTCGATCATGAAACGGCGTCTGGCGTCATACTCTTTCCGCATCGCCTGGACGCTTTCCGCACCGTTGCGCAAGGCTTCGAGGCCGCCGTACTGGGCCGTCGTCGGCGCGCACATGATGACGTACTGGTGTATTTTCGTCATGGCCGCGATCAATTCCTCCGGACCGCAGGCATATCCCAGCCGCCACCCGGTCATGGCAAACGCTTTCGAAAATCCGTTCAGCACAATGGTCTTCTCAACCATTCCCGACAGTAACGCGATACTCCCGTGCGAAGTCTCCCCGTAGGTCAGTTCGGCGTAAATCTCGTCGCTGATGACCACGATGTTCCGCTTGCGCAACAGGTCGGCAAGGCATTCCAAGTCATCGCGTTCCAGGATCGCGCCGGTCGGATTGTTGGGGTAACAAATCATGATCGCCTTGGTTTTGGGCGTGATCCGTGACTCGATATCATCGGCGGTGACGCGAAAAGCGTTCCAGGCATTCGTCGGAACGGAAACCGGCACACCGCCTGCCATCAACACACAGGGCTGATACGACACGAAGCACGGCTCAACCACAAGCACCTCGTCGCCGGGATCAACGACGGCCCGCAATGCCACGTCGATCCCCTCGCTGGCTCCGACGGTGACAAGAACCTGTGTGCCGGGGTTGTATTTTAATCCGTATTGTGCGGACATGTAACGGCTGATTTCGCCTCGCAGTTCGGGCATCCCGGCGTTGGACGTGTACATGGTGCGTCGCCGCTCCAGCGAGAAGATGGCCTCTTCCCGGATATGCCACGGTGTGACAAAATCCGGCTCGCCGACGCCCAGGGAGACAACGTCCTCCATCTCGGACGCAACATCAAAAAATTTGCGAATACCGGAGTAGGGCAAATCCCGGACCGTTTTTGCGACGAAACTGCTCATGGCGACACAATCATCCTTTCATCATTTTCACCCCGATCATTCAAAATCACGCCGTGGTCTTTGTACTTTTTTAAGACAAAGTGGGTGGCCGTGCTGAGAACGGATTCCAGCGGCGCGAGTTTGTCGGTGACAAAATGGGAGATTTCCTTGAGCGACGTCCCCTCAAGAATAACGGCCAAATCGTAACCGCCCGACATGAGGTAAACCGCTTTCACCTCGTCAAACCGATAAATCCGTTCGGCAATACGGTTGAAGCCCTGCCCCCGCGACGGAGAGACCTTCACTTCGATCAGAGCCGTGAGAAATTCGCTGTCCGTCCGGTCCCAGTTGATGAACGCGCCGTAGCCACAGATGACCCGCTCCTTCTCCAGATTTGTGATTTCGTCGCGGATATCAGCTTCGGGAATGCCCAAAGACATGGCGATTTCTTCCGCCGTGAGTTTCGCGTTATGTTCCACGAGGGAAAGAATATTCTTGCGAATACCATGTTTGTCTTTCATAAATTTCACCTCAAAAACTTTAATGATATCCCGCCACGGCCAGACTTGCGATGTTGGACATGATCTTAATCTTGTGATCACGTCAAAATAAGTTGTTCGATAAATCAGAGCCGCGACGGTAACGGAGCGGTCATTCCACTCATAAATATTGTACAACTTCCTTGATCCTGGAGTTGTAAAATATGTTATAATTTATGGCTCAATCACCCTCTTGTCAAGGGTTGTTTTTTTGTTTTGTTATTCAATCTAAACCTGTTGGACGACGATTTATCCGTTCACGATCATCTATCACGTCAAGACGTCCAGATCGCAAAAAATGAGAAAGATTTTTCAAAAATGCAGCGTGTTTGTTCCCCGGCGCATTGACAACCATCCATTGTATCCATTACGATTATAACTTAACAGGCAAGTTGCATCGGCAGCGGTAACACCATCACCACCACTTGACAAAAAGGAACATCACAATGAAAAAACGAATCCTGTTAATTGCTCTCCTGGGACTGATTACCCTATTCGCATCGCAAGCAGTCATGGCACAACAATGGTACAAGGGCAACTTGCACATGCACTCGTTCTGGTCGGACGGCAACGTGTTTCCCGAACAGGCCATCGACTGGTACAAAGATCGCGGTTACAACTTCCTTTCGTTGACCGATCACAATGTCGTGCAAAGCAATCCGAACAATTGGAAGGAAATCGGACAAGGCAACGTCACACAAGAACGACTTGATAAATACGTCGAACGCTACGGCAAAGACTGGGTCGAAACCAAAACCGAAGGCGACAAAACGTTGGTGCGATTGAAGACGTTTCCTGAATTCATCGAAAAAATCAATGTGCCGGACAAATTTCACATCATCCCGGGGCATGAGCAAAACGTGGTCATCACCGAACGTCAGGTGCATCAAAACGTCATCAATGTGGTCGATTCACTGCCGTTTATCAAAGGCCCGACCGTGACCGACAGCATCCGCAAAAATGTCAACGCCTTGACGCAATACGGCGCGGAAACCGGCCGCGATGTGATATTTATCTCGAACCACAACTGTTGGGTTTACTTCGATATTTATCCGCAATACCTGATTGACGTGCCTGAAGTGCGCTTCTTTGAACTGCTCAACTGCCAGCCGGTTTACCAGCCGCACCCGCAAATCTGGTCGTTTGAAAAATTTTGGGACGTTGTCAATTCCTTCCGGCTTGAGGCCGGGAATCTCCCGTTGTATGGCGTCGCAAACGACGATACACACAATTACCTGCAACCCGGTCCGAAAACCCGCGACTTGGGGAACTATTGGAATATGGTTCGTGCCCAAAGCCTGGCAACGGAAAACCTTCTGCGTGCCATGAATCAGGGGGATTTTTATTGCTCCAACGGCGCGACGCTTGACGATCTGAAATTCGACAAGGCAACCAAAACGCTTTCCGTCAAGGTCAAGGCTGAACCCGGCGTCAACTACACGATTCGGTTCAACGGCACGAAAAAAGGTTTTGACCAATCCGTCACGATGGTCGATGACCCGGCTGGCGAGAAAAAGCCCGCCCGC
>WRMR01000121.1 GCA_009776995.1 Planctomycetaceae bacterium
CATTCTTGTCAAGACGTCAATACTCGGGTAATATTATTATTATTATTATTATTTGTAAAGGAATATGTGAATTCTCCCGACAGCGCATGGGGATTATGGACTTATGAGAGCGAACCGCACGAAACATCATATCATAGATCAAATTGCAGTGGTATGTCATGATCGATTTCGACGCCTTAAAAACTTTCGTATCTTTGCGAGTTTCGTATTTCTGAAACACAAAAACTTGTTGCGCTGTTGTATCAATCAATTCCTCTCAACAACGGAAAAAGGTTCAAAACATGGCAAATTCTCATCACAACGGTTCAGTACGTCCGGAAAGTAAAATTGCCCCCGGATGGTGGGATTACACGACACTGGATCATGCGATTCTTGACGACGCCACAAAACTGACAATCACCGACCTGGCGCATCTGTCCCGCCCCGGATTCAAAATCTGCCTCTATGACAGTGTGGAGGATTTTTACTTGGCCGAGGCACTGGAATACATTGACGCATGGAAACAGGCGACACCGGATTCACCATGCGGGATTTGCGGGCCGATCGGACCGACGGAACAGTTGCCGCTTGTGGCGCGTTTGGTCAACGCGATGGAACTGGACTTGTCGCACGCCCATTTTTGGGGTATGGACGAGTGGATTGTTAATGGCCGCGCGGTGCCTCCGGATTTCCCGCTCAGTTTTGCGAAAGCCGATATGGAACTCTGCTTCAACCGGATTCGTGACGATTTGAAAATGCCGTCCGGGAATATTCATTTCCCTTCGGAAGACATTGACGCATTTGTCGCGACCTGGAACGACGCGCGTTGTCTTGTCATGCAGGGTGGGCAGGGTGACGTCAAGCATTGGGCGTTCAACGACCCGCCGAAACGGGAAGGACGGTATACCGACGTCCCGCCTCCGCCGGAAGTTTACCGGCAATTGGGAACGCGCATCGTTGACCTGCATCCCATGACTCTGATGCAGAATGCCCGAACCAGCGGCGGCGGAGCTTCTCACAATGTCCCGCACCATGCCGTGACGGTCGGCCCACAGGAAACCTGGAAAGCGGAAAAAGTCTCCATCTGGCACGCCGGTATGCACGACAATCCTTTTGGAATGCGTTTGACGGCCTTCATGATTTCCAAGAAGATTGCGGACTCTGCGGTTCCCATGTCCCTGCTGGCGGATCACCCCAATGTGCAGTTCAATTACCTGATTTCCGCGTTCGGCCACTGCGAAGTGGAAATGCACTGAGGTCTCACGCAAAAATCACGTGAACATTTAACGTGAACATTTAATCAGAGCCGCGACGGTCACGGCGTGATGGCCGATTGTTTAACACCCCGAAGACACGAATGACCACGAAGGGATTTGTTTCTCGCAAAGAAATCATGATTGAAAATCTCTGCGTCCCCGGCGATCTCTGTGTGAAATGACTTTCATCACATCTTCTTCGTGTCACTTCGTGCTTTCGTGGTGAAAAACAAAACCCGTGAATGCTTACCCCTGCCCTTCTTCGTTGGATTATCAAACGCCAAATCAAGTGGAAGCAAAATATTTTGACACGCAATTTGAATTGACTGCGATGGCGAAGTGAAGTAGAATTTTAGAATCCGGTGAAACGGAGGCAGACTCTCCTGAGAATCAACCTGTCAGGGAAAAACCGGAGGGATGACACATCCCGGCATCGTCGGGGAGACGCGTTGAGAAAACCTGACGATGCACTGCTTTTCCGAAGAAGAAATGCGGATTCCCTCATGCCTGAGAAAACCTGAAAAAAGTTGACGTCAACCGTTGATATCAACGTTGTATCTGCTCGTTTTGACTGGAGCATGTCAAGGCACTCACACAAGGAAACACATTGGAAATCATTCGCAAACCCCGACCGACGGAACCGCTTCGGGCGGCAATTTTTGATTTTGACGGCACGCTGAGTCTTATTCGCGAAGGCTGGCAGCAGATCATGCTCCCGTATTTCACCGACGTGCTGAACGAAACACCGGGTGGCGAATCGCCTGCGGAAATCGCGCATTGTGTCCGTGAGTTCGTTGATCTTCAGACGGGCAAGCAGACGATTTACCAGTGCATCCGCCTGGCCGAGGAAGTCACCCGGTGCGGTGGGGTGCCTTTGGAACCGATGGCGTACAAGGCGGAGTACCACCGCCGGCTGAGCGAACGCATTGCCGGTCGGATTGCCGGGCTGAAATCGGGCGACGATCCGGAAAAGCATGTCGTCCCCGGTTCGTACCAGGTGTTGGACATGTTGCGAAATCACGGACTGACCCTGTACCTGGCCAGCGGGACGGACGAAATTTATGTCCGCGAGGAGGCCGAACTGCTGCAACTGACGCAGTATTTCGACGGCGGCGTTTACGGCGCGCAGGACGATTACAAGACCTTCTCGAAAGCGATGGTCATCGCGCGGATCATCGACGAGCGGAATCTCAACGGCCCCGAACTGGTCGGCTTCGGCGACGGTTACGTCGAAATTGAAAACATCAGCAAAATCAACGGTTTTGCGGTCGGCGTGGCGTCGAATGAATCGGAGCGTTGCGGCATTGACGAATGGAAACGCAGCCGACTCATCAATGCCGGTGCCGACTGGATCATCCCCGATTTTACCGGAACGCCGGAATTGGAAACGCGGCTTTTTTAGGAAGCCGCCGACCTCTTGGCGGGAGTGGGGGCAGTCAAAGGCCAACAAAAGATACTTGGGGGGGTAACTGCCAATGCCTCATGCATCAACCGGTTTTTCAGACGGGTCGAGCGGGTTGAATTTACCCATCGCGCGGGCGAACACCGCGACGCAGATCAATGCAACATCGGCTTCGCGGAGAACACGGGCCAGTTCGTTGCAGGTTGCTCCGGTCGTCATGATATCGTCAACGATCAGCACGCGCTTCCCTGCCACAGCGTTTTTGCGACCGACCAACGCAAAGGCACCGCGCATGTTGTGATAGCGTTGTCGCGGTTTGAGATGAAATTGCGGCTTCGTATAGCGTATGCGGCGAACGATGTGTGTGCCGACCGGAACACCCAAAGCGTGCCCGATTTCCCTGGCGAAAAAGACGGGATTGTTGGTCCCGCGAAAGAACCGCCTCGCATAGTGCATCGGCACTGGCACGACCACTTCCGGTGCGATGTTCCGCAGTTCGTTACCGCGCGTTTTGAGGAACAACTTCGCCATGTTCGTTGCCAGGATGCCATCGCGATCACTTTTCATGTCGAGAATGAGCGAACGCAACAACTCGGTGTAATGCCCCAGCACGATGGCTCGCGAAAAGCGGTGTTCCTGCCGGACGCATTCCCGACATCCCGGCTTGGCTTGTTGCGATTCCCCCACATTCGGCACCAGACGCCCGATTGCCCCGCACGAAGGACAGTATTCCGACGTTTCAACGATCATCCGCCGACAACATTCGCCGCAGTAAAAGTGCGATAAATCCCATCGGTCAAGCGGCTCGAAACAGGCGAGACAGTTCGGCGGGCAGACCAGATCGGCCACCCCGGAAAAAAAGCGTTTTGTGACAAACGCCAAATTTCGCGGCCATGACCACAGGACAGGCGGGGTTGTTGTCATGGTGAAAAGCCTCCCCAAGAGTGGCTGTTTACGGGTGTTAAAAATTATTCGCTATTCACTCATGACCTTTCTTTCAATGGAATATAATCGGTGATATCGTTTCCCTCATACACCTGACGCGGGCGAATGATGCGGTTGGTCGGATTGTCGTGCTGTTCTTTCCAGTGGGCGATCCAGCCGGGCAGACGTCCGATGGCAAAAATCACGGTGAACATGTTCGTTGGGATGCCGATCGCGCGGAGCAGGATACCGCTGTAAAAATCGACGTTCGGATACAGCTTCCGATCGACGAAATACTGATCGCTCAACGCAAGTTCTTCCAGTTTGCGGGCAATGTCCAACAGCGGGTCCTGGTGTTGGAGTTGTGCAAAAACCTTGTCGCACGCCGCCTTAAGAATTTTCGCCCGCGGGTCGTAATTCTTGTAAACGCGATGCCCGAATCCAAACAGGCGGAACGGATTGGCCTTGTCTTTGGCCGCTTCAATGCACTGTTCCGGCGTCAAGCCGCCCGCGTAAATGCCATCGAGCATTTTCATGACCTCGACATTCGCTCCGCCGTGCAACGATCCCCAAAGCGCACTGACCCCTGCCGAACAGGATGAAAACATGTTTGCCAGTGACGAGCCGACGACACGGACCGTTGCCGTGCTGCAATTCTGTTCGTGGTCGGCGTGCAGGATGAGAATCAGGTTCATCGCGTCTTCGATTTCCGGCGTGATTTCGTAATGCAAATAGGGATACGAGAACATCATGTGCAGGAAATTGGCCACATAACGCAATTTTGGGTTTGGGTAAATGATCGGCAATCCCTGCGAACGGCGGTACGAATAGGCGGCAATCGTTCGAACCGTACTGATCATGCGGGCGGCGACTTCGGTCAATTGTTCATCATCGTCCAGCGTCAGATAACCCTTGTAATAACAAGCCATTTCGCTGATCGCGGCGGATAAACTGGCCATCGGTGGGGCACTTGGCGGCAACATTTCGATGCGTTGGCGCAATCCTTCGTGCAACAGTGCGTTGTTCGTCAGACGGGCTCGGAAATCGAGCAGCTCATCCTGAGTGGGAAGTCTTCCGAAAATCAACAGCCAAGCTGTTTCAACAAAGTTCGGCGACTCGTTGTCGAATTGCTCAATCGGGATGCCGCGATAGCGCAAGATGCCCGCGTCACCGTCGATGTACGTAATTTTACTCCGGCACAAGCCCGTGTTGGCCAGCGACGGATCATACGTGATCATACGGTGTTCGTCATACAACTTGCCGATGTCAATGGCCTTGGTGCCGTCCGTGCCCGTGTAAACAGGAAGCTCAATCTGCTTGCCGTCAATGGTCAAAATGGCTTTTTCTTCCGACATGGGGTGTTCTTTCAATCAGTGAGGAGTTAAGGAGTGAGAAGTTAGAAGCCGTACCAAAATAACGTTGAAAAAGTAACAGGTATTCCTTGTCCCGTTAGGGACAGGATATTGGTAACAAGGATTTTCTCTACCACAACCAGCGTCCCGTTAGGGACGCAATCGAATATGACGTATTGCGTACCTGACGGCACACGGAGTTATTTTATCATCCTTTGTTTCTACCAAAATTTTGTCCCTAACGGGACAGGGAAGATGTTACCGAACATATTTGACGCACAATTCTTAGGAGTGTGCAACAAGGAGCTTTTGGCTTCAAACAACTCCACACTCTTAATTCCGCACTCCTAACTTTTCTTCCGCCGCGCTGGGGCGCGAGTAATAGGGTTGCAAGGTCAACATGTCATCCGATTTGCCAGAGAACAACCGTTCCCAGGCGATGCGCGAAACACCACCGGCATTTGGCGACCATAACGATTCGTCAAGCAACTGCGCGGCTTCCGGCCTCTGTGCGGCAATTTTGGACAAAACCGGCCCGGCAAAAGCCAAGTGACCTCCTTGAGTATCCGCCAGTGTCCACCATGCGTCAAAGGTCAACAACCGTCGTTCATCGACCGGTTCCGGGAACAATTCGCCCACAAAATGCCGACTTGGTATCATCCGGAACGTTTGGGCCGACACTTCGCCGCGTTGGGCGTCAACAGCCGTCGTGACAAGCTGCCCATTTTGCCATTTTGAGACTTGCTCATCGTCTCCCGTAAGGCACACGTTGGCCGCAATAGCCTGTAAGGTGTTGACACCAAGCAACTTGGCATCGACGGCATAAGCCAGCATTCGACCCGTTGCCAACCCGATCCGCAATCCGGTAAACGATCCCGGCCCAAGTGCCACGGCCACAGCGTCAAGTGACTTGATCGGCCAATCGACCTGCCACAACGCCGTCTGAATCGTTGGCGTCAACGATTGCGCGCTCCGTTGGCCATCGGGTAACTCATATTGCAACAATATCTTGCCATCAAGTGACAAAGCAATACTGCCGCGTTTTTCGGTCGTTTCAATGGCAAGTAATTGAGTCACATGAATACAATCCGCAGTCTTGTGGTTTCTGCACAAATGTCAGTCGCATGACGCTATTATACCGATTACCCGCAAAAAACAAGGCAGGACTCCACAAGGATGACAATCTTCCGGCAACTGAGAACAAATCGCGGTCCAATGAGTGGATCAATCGCGCCGCTTCATTGTATTATTCACACATATTGAATTTCGGTGATATTCTTGCCACACTTACCGGGAATTAATCAAACAATAATCAAAGCGACAAACGAACCTTTGCATAAACCCGGCTCTTGGTGTATAAATTTGTTGCAAGTGTTCTTGGTTTTTTTTTCTCACCCCGAATAAATACACAAAGAAAATGAGTCTGAGAAGAATTTCTCGCAGAGTTCGCAAAGATCACAGAGATTTTTAGTCAATATTTCTCTGCGAGAGACAAAATCCTTCGTGGTTTTTCGTGGGGAATACTGCGAATCCGAGGAGTCGGTTATGAATATCCCCCCAAGGACAACAAGCCGCCGTTTCACTTAGAGTTATAGGATGTCGTCCATGTCCTCGAACAAAACACCGAAACTTGCAATCACGATGGGCGACGTTGCCGGGATCGGCCCCGAAATCATCGTCGGTGGCTGGCCGCGAATCGTCCAACATAACGATTGCGTCCCGATCGTCTATGGGAATAACAGCGTGATCGAAAAAGCCGTCACACTGTTGGGAAGCGATTGCGACGTTCAATTGATCGACAATCCCGTGTTTGCCAAGCCGTCGAAAAACGTGATCCCATGTCTGAACTGCGCTTCGATGAATGCGATTGACGTTCGGCCCGGTGAAATTTCCCACATTGCGGGTGAAGCGGCCTACCATGCCATCGTCACGGCGACCTTGCACGCCATGCTCTCCAAGGCGGATGCGATTGTCACAACGCCAATCAACAAGAAGGCACTCAATCTGGCGGGATGTCACTTTCCGGGACACACGGAATTGATCGCCTCCCGCTGTGGTGCCAAGAATTTTGCCATGATGTTGTACCTCGGTCCGTCAGGGAACATCCAGGGAGCCGCAGGGCTTGCGGTGGTGCATGTCACGTTGCACACGGCGATGCAAAATATTTTTGACGAAATCACGTCGGAGAACGTCCTTGCGAAAATCCGCTTGGCCAACGACTTCATGTTGAAAATGAAAGGGCAACCGCCTGCGATTGGAGTTTGTTCGCTCAACCCGCACGCCGGGGAAAACGGCTTGTTCGGTCATGAGGAAATCAATATCATTACGCCGACCGTCGTGATTGCCCGTGAGGAAGGCATTAACGTGTCCGGTCCTTTTCCCGCCGACACGATCATGCTCAAGGCCCGAAACGGCGAGTTTGACGCAGTGGTTGCCATGTTTCACGACCAGGGACATATCGCCCTCAAATTGCTCGGAATGCACCAGGCGGTGAACATCACGCTCGGACTGCCGATCATTCGCACGAGCGTTGCCCACGGAACGGCTTTCGATATTGCATGGCAGGGCAAAGCCAATCCTGCAAGCCTCATCGAAGCATGCCGCGTCGCGGGTGTCCTCGCAAGGAACCGGCGGGAGAGTTCGTAAAAAAGGTTCATCCGACAAGTTCGTGCCTTGTTCTGGGAATCGCGAGGGTTTTGAGTTTCAAGTATTGTTGGTCGAGGAATTCGTCGTCGAAGTTCCGTCATGTCCGAAGTGTGCAGCCAGTTCCCCGACAGTCAGTCAGGCGACACTGCTGGAAAGAAACCAGACGTCCATGAACACGGAAGCATTACCACTCAGGAGTCGGTTTCGGGACCATCGACAAATCGACCAGTGAAAGGCACGATTTGCCCCCAGGTACAGATCAGATGGCAAATCGCCGGCCAGAATGCCCTGGCTTGAGGGATTGTAACAAAACCCGTGAGCGCTTATTTCTCAGGATGACCACTGAAATCGAACAACTTGCCCGGCAAATCACACTTCGGCGATCGCGTCGATTTCAACAAGTACGCCGCGCGGCAATTCGCGTGCGGCGATGCACGATCGGGCGGGTTTTGCGGTGAAATAATTTGCGTAAACCTCGTTGAACGCGGTGAAATCGGACATGTTTTGCAGGAAACAGGTCGTTTTGACCACCTTTTCCAGCGACGTACCCGACGCTTCGAGAACCGCTTGCAGGTTTAGGATGACCCGCTCGGTCTGGCCTGCGATAGTCGTTTCCCCGATGTTGTTTGTCACGGGATCAATCGCGATTTGCCCCGAGGTGAACACAAATCCGCTTACCTTGATTGCCTGTGTGTATGGCCCAATCGCCTTTGGGGCATTGTCTGTTTCAATTCTTTTCAACATGGTGGGTGATTTGAGTTTGGTGTTAGAATCAGTCGTTTGGAGTTAATCTCAGATACTTTACGGTCATTTGGAGAGATAAACAAGGGATACACATGTAATAATATACCGCACAACGCCAGGAAAAGAAGTTTTAAAACAGCAACCCGGAGCGTAAGCGGCGGGTTTTTTCGGGTGCGGGACCGTTGAACCGGTCACTTGCGTTCCCGGTGCTGTCCTGCTTAAAATACCACACATTATTGGCGTGGGACAGTATACAATCCAGGATTGGGTATTGCGAAGACAGAATCAATGAGATAGTGTATAGGTTATACGGACTGACGGCAGAGGAAATCAAAACCGTTGAAGCCGGCATATCATAAGTTGCGACACCGGCAGGCGATTATTCGCTTGCAGATTTTTGGAGACCGCCATGCAAACATCCCCGAACCCGATGGAACAACGGAACGATCTTTTGGCCGCCAGGGTCGTCAAGGCACTGGAAAGTCGGCATTTTGAAGCGTATTACCGCAAGACCGGTGCGGAGGCAGTCGCGCAGGTACTCGCGATCATCCCGGAAAAAGAGAGCGTCACCTGGGGTGGTTCCGTGACGCTTGAAACTATTGGGCTGACCAAACGACTGCACGAATGCGGCAGGTACGACGTGCTTGACCGTGACCAGGCCGCAACGCAGGCAGAGCGGCATGAAGCGATGCAGCGTGCGTTTTTCTGCGACAACTTTCTCACAAGCGTCAACGCGATCAGCGAAGACGGTCAACTGGTCAACGTGGACGGCAACGGCAATCGCGTTGCGGCCATCGCGTTCGGGCCGAAACGGGTCATCGTCGTTGCCGGAATGAACAAGGTGGTCAAGACGCACGGCGACGCAATTGCGCGAGCCAGGAATTTCGCATCGCCGACCAACGCCCAGCGGGTGCCGAACATCGTGACGCCGTGCAAATCGACCGGTGCTTGTGAGGACTGCAAGTCACCCGATTGCATCTGCACATACATCGTGACAACCCGCATCAGTCGCCCGGCAGACCGGATCAAGGTTATCCTCGTCGGCGAAACGCTGGTGTTCTGAAACGGGATCATCAAAACACAGGCGATTCCGCACTACTGTGAGAAACTCAAAAAATCACCGTAATTCCGGCACGATGCCGTTGACGATGGGCAGATTCTTCTCACCCTGGAAACAGCGAATGAGGTGTGCCGCGAACAGTTTCGGACTGTTGCGGAATGCGTCCATCGTACTCCCGGCAAGATGCGGAACGATGGTCACATTGTCCAGGGTAAGAAACGGGCTGTCCTTCGGCAACGGCTCCTCGTCGAAAACGTCCAGTGCCGCTCCCATGATGCGCCGCGATGCCAGAACTTCGAGCAAGGCTTGCTCATCGACCAGTCCGCTCCTGGCGGTGTTGACAAGGATGGCCGTCGGTTTCATCATCAGCAGGAGTTCGCGGCTGACCAGATGATGCGTTTCCGGCAAGTAACGGGCATGAATCGAAACAATGTCCGACTGCCGCATCAGAGTTTCAAGATCAACCTGTCTGACGGGATCGCCGCCTGGCCGGTAGAAGGGATCAGAGACGATGATGTTCGCGCCGAAAGCATCCAGAAATTTCGCCACGAGCCGGCCAATGGCTCCGAACCCGACCAGACCGACCGTCTTGCCAGACAATTCGGGGATGTCGTTTTTGTTCGGGAAATCGCGTGTCCAAATCCCGTGCTTCAAGGCAACGTTACCTCGCGCGATGTTTCTGATTTCCGCGAGAATCAGGCCGATGGTGCACTCCGCGACCGCCCGTGCATTGCGACCGGGCGTATTGAACACGGCGATGTTCCGCTGCGTTGCCGTTTCGACGGCAACGTTTTCGACGCCGCCGCGCAGAACGCCGATCAGTTTCAGTTGCCCGGCGGCTTCGATAAGCCGACCGGGAACAGGGGGGAATTGCGTGACGATGATGTCGTATTGATCGGCGACCTGATACACTTCATCGGAGAGCGACACGGCGTCGGGACCTCCCTGCTCAATTTTCAGGTTGGCTGCCTGGAGTTCCTCCAATGTCGCGTGTTCCCAGGGCTGAACATCCACCGCAACGCCGTACTCCGCAAGCGAGGCCAAGCCCTCTTCCATCACACGTCGCGGAATGTAATGATCGCTAATCGCCAGTAATTTCATGGTTTTGTCTCCCGAGTCCAACAAAGGCGGTCACGTCGCAATCTGCGAATGGACTCCATTCTACCATAAAACACAATTGACGCCACAAGGCAAGAAGATGTCTCGCCCCGGTTCCAGACTTTTCACGGTTTGTAGTCAATTTTTTTTAGATTTTTACCAATTTGTATTGAATTGCGCTTGACATTCCATTTTTGTCTTGGTTTAATGAAATTTAATGTGTAATTGAATTGACGTTGGACGTGCCGTTGCATCCAACTCAATTCATCCAAAACTCCTTTTGAAAGTGAGGACAATATGAAAGTGACATCCGTGAACATATTAAGATGGAGGGGGGGGGCAAACAATAGCAACAAAACAGCCGACAACAAGTGCTGTTGTCGTTTATTCTTTGCGTTCACTCTCGTTGAACTTCTGGTGGTGATTGCCACCATCGGCATTTTGATTGCCCTCCTCTTGCCTGCTGTTCAGGCCGCGCGGGAAGCAGCCCGGCGCATGCAATGCACCAATCACCTCAAACAATGGGCGTTAGCCGCTCATAATTATCATGACTCATTTAACACGTTACCG
>WRMR01000122.1 GCA_009776995.1 Planctomycetaceae bacterium
TGATCATCAACGAAATTGAGTCAAAGCACATCCTGACGAAAAGCAAGCTGCCGGGACTCGGATATTGCATCAATCCCTACGTCGGCTGCGGGCACGCCTGTGTCTATTGTTACGCCCGGTTTATGAAGCGATTCACGAATCATGAGGAGCCGTGGGGAACCTTTGTCGATGTCAAGGTCAACGCTGCGGCGTTGTTCGAGAAGGATTTCCAAAAGGTGAAACCCGGTGAAGGAGCGTTCTTTGGCAGTGTGACCGACTGCTATCAACCGCTTGAAGCCCGGTATAAGCTGACATGCGCTATCCTGCAACAGATCGCCGACCACCCGGAACGCGGGTTCCGGGCGTCCATTCTCACCAAATCCGACCTCGTGTTGCGCGACGCCGGTTTGTTGAAGCGGATTCCTGACGCATCGGTCGGTTTTTCCATTGCCCTGACAAACGAAAAATCACGACGATTGTTCGAACCACGCGGTTCTCCGATTACGCAACGCATCGCCGCCTTGCGGGAATTGCACGACGAAGGAATTTCAACGTATGCGTTTCTCGGTCCGATTCTGCCCGGCGTCACTGATTTGCCGGCGATCTTCGCCTCGCTGGAAGGGATCATTGACTCTGTCTATGGTGAAACACTGAACACGCACTGCGGCAACATGCCGGAAATCCTGCGGGCCGTGACAACGCTTGACCGCCGGTTGCGTCCGGATTTCGACAATCACATCCGCGACCGTGCCTATTGGGACTCGGTTGAGGAGGAATTTTACATCCTGGCTGAAAAGCATCGCATGGAAGTCGCCGGTTTTTTTCATCATCTTGAAACGGGGACGTGTTCCTGAACTCGCAAAACGGGTATAATGAATTCGTGTCAACGCCGGTGATGCACCGCTTGCCGGAAATCATGGACCGTTTGCTTTCCTTCCGAAAAACCGTTTGCCGAAACCGGTATTATGTCACCGTACTCACCCTAAACCACTCACGATGCTGCCCAAACGTTTTTTGTATCATTTTTGCTGTCCTTGCCGTTATGTCGGAAAACTGTGGACGGCTCAGGGAACGCCGTTGGACGAAAGTCACCGTCTGCCGGACTTCGAGGCGTTGGAAGATACCCCGTCGCA
Source organism: Planctomycetaceae bacterium (assembly GCA_009776995.1). GTDB lineage: Bacteria > Planctomycetota > Planctomycetia > Pirellulales > Thermoguttaceae > WRMR01. The sequence continues at coordinate 1,113 of WRMR01000122.1, forward strand.
GAATGGCGGAACGGTCGATTTCCGCGTCGGCTGGAACGAAAAGGGGTTGGCATTTTCCGTCCGGGTCGAAGGAAAAAAGCATCGTCCCTGGTGCCGCGTTACGCGACCGGAAGACAGCGATGGCGTCCAGCTTTGCATTGACACGCGCGATGTGCGGAATATTCACCGCGCGACGCGGTTTTGTCACCGCCTGTTTATTTTGCCCGGCGGGAGCGGTCTCAACCAGGCGCAACCGACGCCGCTCTGGTTACCGATCAACCGCGCGAAAGCGCATCCGAACCCGATCCCCGTCGAACGCATGACGCTCGGCGGCAAGATCACCGACTTGATGTACCGGCTTGATTTCGTGATCCCGGCAGACGCCCTGACCGGTTACGAACCGCTTGAGTTTCACCGTCTCGGTTTTCATTACATGATCGTCGATCGGGACATCGGCAACCGCTCGCTCCTGCACGGCTACCCCTTCCCGCACAACGAAGACCCCAGCCTGTGGGCAACGCTTGAGTTGCAGGGTGAGTAACTTTCTGGCGACCATGGAAGACCAGGGATACCTGACGTATAAGCCTGTCGCCGGAAAGTGTCGGGCCAATAGATTTTGGAACGGCCCGGACAAATTGGAACAAAATCCGGAATGAAGCCGGTACTCCGGCGTCATTCCGGGATTTGTATGTGATTTTCCCGCTCACGAATCCCGTCATTGCGCTGCGATCCATTCCGGCTTTTGCCCGCAAAACATCATTGTCGGGGTACCCACAAAAAAATATCGTTTTTTTCCAAAAACACCAATCACCCGCTTGCTTTCTTTATTGAGACTGCTTATGATAATGTCGTACAGTTGCACGTAAATCAAGTGCTATTTTAAGCTGGACGGTAGCCGGGAACGTAAGTGATCGGTTCAACGGTGCTGTTCCTGAACAACCCGTCGCTTACGCTTCGGGTTGTTGTTTTAAAACTTCGCGTTGTGCGGTGAATATACAGTTGTTAACCTTGGTTTTTGAAAGGACAAAGCGATGAAAAAGTATTTCAGTGTTAAGATGAGAGGGGGGGGCAATGTACGGGCTTTTACGCTTGTTGAGCTTCTCGTTGTGATTGCGATCATCGGAATTTTGATCGCCCTTCTCTTGCCCGCCGTGCAAGCCGCCCGCGAAGCGGCGCGTCGAATGCAGTGTACCAACAATCTCAAGCAAATCGGATTGGCGATTCACAATCACCACGATGCGCAACGTTTGCTTCCTGCATCGGCCTTTCTCTACAATCGCGGCGGTTTTTGGCCGCAGATTTTTCCCTATGCGGAGCAAACGGCCATTGGAGATTATATGACCAGGCGAGGATATTTTCGCGATTACTCTGAAGACGCGTGGTGGTCGCAAGACAGTCAATTTGAACCTTTGGGAATAACTCGTGAGAGTTTGGCGTCGGTTCCTTTTATGAAATGTCCTTCCCGGCGCAGCGGTGTGCAAATGTCTCCCAAGACCAATTCAGGAACGAATGCAACACGCGGGCCGCTCGGCGACTACGCTTTTATCGTGTTGCGAGACAGCTCTCAGGTTGCATCCGGTGCGACGACAAGTTGGTGGGATTTTTGGGATCCTAACCTCACCCAGGGTTTTGTCGGACCTTTCCGCCAGGCAATTTGGACAGGTGCTAATGGATTGCCTTGGGATGCCACAGGATCAAAAGATTCCTGGAAACCACGGGATACGATGGCCTGGTGGAGTGACGGAACCAGTAATCAGTTCCTGATCGGTGAAAAACACATCCCCAGTAACCGAATTGATCAATGTGAATTTACCGTAACGTATCCGGGATTGATTGCGACTTGCGCGGATTGCACTTATTTCACAGGAGCTTCAACATGGTCCAGCCCCGGAGAGGCCAGGTCATTCCGCGGTTTTGACAACAATGGTCGATACGGACTTGCCTACGCAACGGATAAAGATTTGGAAAGAGACGACCGGGCACCCCTTTACCATTATGGTTTTGGAAGTGCGCATCCCGGAGTGTGTCACTTTCTTCTTGGCGATGGTTCGGTTCAATCGGTTTCGGTGACTGCAAGCACCGACAACGTCCTGATTCCTTATGCCGACGTCCGGGATGGCGGAGTGGTTTCATTGCCATAGAAAAGAATAAAAGGCAAAAGGTGGAAAAGAGTTCTGCTGCCAGTCGTCAGAAACCCATTTCCCTTTTTCCATCAACATTTTTACGCGAGAGGCGTCACCACAATGAGGAAAACTGTTTTTTTTACGATAGGGGTTGTTTTTCTTGTCGGTCTTTTCGGCTGTTCGAACAAGGTCCAGGTTTCGGGAAAGGTTGTTTTTGAGGACGGCACACCCTTAACGGCAGGAACGGTGGTTTTCGATAACGGTCGGGAACAGGCCAAAGGAGCGATTTCTGAAAACGGAACCTATCGGTTGAGTTCCATGGCAAATCATGATGGAATCCCTCCCGGAGAATATGGTGTTTATATCACCGGGGCTTTGGGCTTTCGCGGCCCCGTGACGATGCAACCGGGAACCGTTCCCCGACCAGATGATCTGATTGATGCAAAATTCACGTCCAAGGCAACGTCAGAGCTTACATGCGCCATCAAAGGGGCCACCGTTTTTGATATTGTCGTCACGCCGCCGGAAAAATAGAGGCGTCCACCGAAACCAAATTTTATCTTCGTTCATTCCCATGCAAAAAAGTCATTTCATATCGTGTCGGGTGCTTTCCATCGTTACCGTTTTTGGCTTGTTGATGGTGACAGGTTTGTCCCATGCCCAAAGTCAGGGCGATATTCGTGATCTCTTTCCTGATACCTGGGTTGGCACGGACGCACTGGGACGCACCATGCCGACGTGTGATGAGGTTGGGGAAGTCAAAACCGACCAGCAGAGGATCGTCGGCATTTTTTATGTGACGTGGCATGGAGATCAAAACGCCAGATTGAAAAGCCCCTATACCGCCGACGTCACCCGAATCCTTCAAAACGACCCCGATGCGCGATTGGATACGAATCATCCGGGTTGGACCGAAGCCATGTTTCATTGGGGAGAACCGGAATTGGGGTACTTTCTCAGCAAAGATGAATACGTGATTCGAAAAGACATTTCGATGCTCACCGATGCGGGGGTCGATGTTCTGGTCGTCGATGTGACCAATGCCGCAATGTACTGGGACGAGTGGGATATCCTTTTCACCACGATGCAAAAAATGAAAGCGGAGGGAAACCAGGTTCCGCTATTCTGTTTTTGGGCTTTCAACGGCCCCTGCATTACGGTTGTCCAGACTCTGTATGAAAAAATCTATCTGGAAGAAAAATACAAGGAGTTCTGGTTCCACTGGGACGGGAAACCTTTGTTGCTTTATAACGGGACGCCAACGAAAGATTCGCAGCGAATCGGTGTGGTCAAGCACCCGAATCCCCATTACGACCCTGCGGCAAAAACAGATACGCAACATCCTCATTATGGAGACACCGAATATACGGAGGAATTTTACACGGACTATACCCGGGCGGTGAAAGACTTTTTTACTTTGAGGACAATGTGGTGGGGGGATTATGAATGGAACGGCAAGCGTTTTGTCGGTTCCGAAGACAATTGGAGTTTCGGATATGGCATGAACGACCCCAGAGTTCGCGCAATGACGCCCGATGAGCTGATTTCCACCCACAACGGGGTTCGCGAAGAAGGAGTGGTCACTCCCGCCCAACATGCCCATTTCATGGTTGGGAAATCCTGGAGCAAAAAACTTGGTTCGCCCGAGCTGAACGAACGTGACATGCCGAAATCCGCTTACGTTCCCTGGCTGGACCAAACGGTGGAACATCCGGAAGGATATGGAATTTATTTCCAGGAACGCTGGGATGAAGTCCTGGAAGGCCGGCCCCGGTTCCTGTTTGTCAATGACTGGAATGAATGGACGGCACTCAAGTTTTCCGATCCGAACAATCTGGCCTGGATCAATTTCATGGGACGCGGGAAAGGGGCGGCGGCTTATTACTTCGTCGATCAATATAATGCGGAGTTCAATCGCACCATCCAGCCGATGAAGGGCGGTTATACCGACAATTATTATATGCAAATGGCGCAAAACATCCGGCGATACAAGGGAGTTCGTCCGATTCCGAAACACCAGGGAATCACGCCCGTTGATTGGAACCGGCCTTTTGACGCATGGGAAACGATGGATGGGGAATACCGCGATACGATTGGCGATGTGTTGCATCGGGATTATCCGGGTTACGGGGGGAATCACTATACGGATCATTCCGGGAGAAACGACATTGCCACGTGTCAAATTGCCGTCGATGATGAGAACGTCTATTTCTATGTTGAGACGGTGGATGAATTGACCCCCTCCACCGACAACCATTGGATGTTGCTCCTGATTGATTCCGACTGCAATTCCAAGACCGGCTGGTTCGGGTATGATCTGCTGGTCAATCAAAAAATCGTTGATTCCGAAAAAACGGTCATAAGACAATGGGATAACACCGTCGGGGAGTGGAAAGATTTGGCGGAAATTCCGTACCAGACCGCGTTCAACAAACTTGTTGTCAAAGTGCCGCGTTCACTCGGAAACTGGCTGGGCGACGAAATCCAATGGGATTTCAAATGGAGTGATAACCCGTGTGACCTGAATGATCCGATTTCCCTTTGTATGTCGGGGGATACCGCTCCCAATCGCCGATTCAATTATCGATTTCTTTGGCAGCGTGACTCAGTGAAGTGAATGCCGCCGGGAGTTTCGCCGGGTGCCGTGCAGTGAAAAATTTTCAAAGTCTTCAAGAACTGGTCGCTTTGAAATTGTAAAACGCGGGGATACGAGATTTTTCACGATTTGAAAAAAAGACCGGTTTATTGTATGATCAGGTATAGGGACAAGTAACCCCGGTCTCCCGTCCTTGCCCCTCATTCTTCGTCACTACTCAACTCACCCTGAAATGAAAGATATCGCCATGACACGTTTTTTGACAACCCGTTTGTTTGTATTGACTCTCTTGCTTTACACGTCGGCATTTCTGTTTGCACAAGAGGACGTCCCAACACACAAGGTTCTCATCCTCACCGGCGGACATGATTTTGACGTGAAAGAATTTTACGAAATGTTCGACGCCCTGTCCGGCATCGCGTATGACAAGGCGGAGTTGCCGAAGGAGATGGATTTGCTGGCACCCGGTCTTGAGAAAAAGTACGATGCCATCGTCAGCTACGACATGAACAATTTCCCGATCACGGACGCTCAACGGGCGAATTTCGACAAACTGATGCAAGCCGGGATGCCGTTGATCGTGTTCCACCATAGCATCGGCGGCTATAAAGACTGGCTGAAATACCGTGAAATCGCGGGTGGAGCCTATCTTTTTGAGAATCTGGAAGCTGACGGCAAAACCTGGCCGCCTTCCGATTACAAACATGACGTCGAAATGAAAATCGCCATCGCCGACAAAAACCACCCGATTACGAAGGGAGTGAACGATTTTGAAATTCTTGACGAAGCCTACAAGGATGTGTATGTTCGCCCCGATGTGCATGTGTTGCTGACCACGGACAACCCGCTTGCCACGAAGCAGGTTGCCTGGGTGCATCGTTATGCCGACAGCCCGGTCTTTACCATCATGCTGGGACACGACAAACACGCTTTTGCCAACGAAAGTCTGCAAAAACTGATCAAACAGGGCATTGACTGGCTCGTTGCAGAGAATGAGAAAAAATAGAACGAAGCCTGACGGCGGGGTCGCCGCTCCCGCCGCCAGGTTGATGTGCTATTCCAAATCCGGACCTTCGATTCGTTCACCGCGTTGCTGACGGGCTTGGTCTTCCGGTTTGAATGTTCCATAAAACAGGGCGTTTGCATCGATCCAGGTATTGATCCGGTTCCAATCGTCGGCGGAAAGCGCAACGTCGTAATGTCCCTGTTCCAGCAGTTTGACCAAGGTACTGGCTCTGGCACCAAATCGATCCGGTTCGGTCAACGGTTCGTAATTCCCGTTGGGCAAGCCCCATGCCGTGTAGGAAACCCGTGAAATCAGCGCGTTGTATGATTTCGAGTAATGGCCGTCCGGCTCGCCGGTCAGCAAGACCCCTCCATTTTTATCGACGGCCATCTCGCTGTGGCACGAAACGCAATGTTGGTCAAGCACCGATTGCACGAGAATCGGAAAACTCAGCGGTTTGCTTCCGTCCGGTCCCGGTGTGATTTGTGACGGAGGACGCAACGTGGCCAAAGCCTGTTGATTCGGGGTCGAAGTCTGCATCCGGTGTTCGTGACAACCGACACAACTCATGTTTTCGCCCGGTTGCAAGTACGTCAAACTCCGCATGGTTTGCACCGCGCGGCCGTTTTTATCGAGTGCCTGGAACATTACCGGCGTGTTGGCAGGAACTTCAAAATATGCGCTACCATCTTCTTCCACGGGGACGGTTCCAAGAACCTGTTTGCCAGGTGACGCAAACGCGGCACCGACCATGGGGGTATTGGCATTCGGCGTGGTTTTCGGGAGGACCTGAATCAAACGCAATGCGGTGATTTTGTTCTCATCGCCACCGGGAAGTTGCGGCCAGCTTTCATAGACGTTTTGCAGGGAAAACGTGCCTGTGTTGGCCGCCATTTTATCCAATCCGCTGTTCAGGATCGGCGGCGTCTCGCGCGGGGCAAGTGGTTTGGCCCATACGGAGGAAATGTTCGGATCTCGGTAAATCAGTTCCTTGTTGCCAAACGCGTCCATAAAATAAATTCCAAACATGTTCGGAATATTCGGGCCGATTTCGCCGCGAAGAAAATCGTAACTGTACGAGGCGATAAAATACTTTTCGGACAGTGGCCAAGCGGCCTTGTAGCAGTGGCCTATGAAGCGGCGTTCCTGTTCGGTCGGTTCCGGTTGCCGATCCCCGGGTCGAAATGGGACGTTGGCATTCCAATGAGTACGTGGTGGTGAATCGAAATCCGTTGGTGCCGGCATTCCGATTCCCGAAGCAAGGGGGGTTTCCGATTCCGGGAATCGCGCATCCGGCGTCAAGCGTGTAACCGGCTCGGAACCATCGACGCCGAGCGACGTATCAAGCATGACAATCGAACCGGCGGTCATGGCATGGTGCGGTGCGGCGGTGGCCATGATCTTGCTACTGCCGGGGATTGGCCGGGCTTCCCAAGTACCGCAGGGAACGAAGGTGTTGTTACCGTAATAAATACGGACGTTTGTGCCGTCCTGCCGCACACTCCAAAGCTGCTGGTAAAACACGGCGTCACGGTCCACATAATCCCAACGGGTGTAAATCACGCGGCCGTCATTGAGTACCGCCGGGTCCCATTCGTTGGTCTCATGGAACGAAATCGGACGCGGTTTGTCCCAGGGATCATCGGAATTGACGGCATTCGGATTCATTGACGCCAAAGTATAGACATAACACGGCCCGGCACCGCAACGGTGGTACCCGCCGCGCCGGGTCGAGATAAACGCGAGATTGCCGTCCGGGAGGCAAGTCGGATTGAAATCATCGTATTCGCCGTCAGTCAGTTGCCGCAAGCCCGTACCGTCGGCATTCATTTCGTAAAGGTGATACCAGCGGTTCATCGCTTCGGTGTCGCGCCATCGCTGCGGTGCTTCGGCAACTTCACAATACGCGAAATAAATCTTTTGGCCGTCAAAGCGGACTTCGGGGTGTGCGAAATTTCCCACCGGCATTTGTTTGTCCGTCAGCGAACGCGTCTGCATGGATTGCCCCGGTTTGTCCAGCACGAAAATTCCGCCACCCGGTCGCGCCGTGTAACCATAAGTCTGCGTGAGTTGGTGACTCATTGTCGAGGGAATATGCTTGGCAAACAGGAGTGGTCCGGTTTCGAAGAGCGGGTTCCGCAACACGAGGTCCCGCCGCAACTGATGCAACTTGAGCCATTGCGTTTCTGCGGAATCACCCGGTTTTTTCAGCGTTTCCAACCGGTCACGCAAATCCCTGACCGCCACATCCGCTTCGGCCAAGTCCTCCAGGAGCGATTCCATTTGCGGAATCATTTTTGCGACGGCCTGTTCATAAGTGCGGGGTTCCAGCGGCGTGTCGATGCCGTCCTGCAACCGCCAGTCGTGTTCAATCAGTGCCGCTTCGATCTCCGGCTTGAAATTCGGCGAACACTCCGTCGGCCCGAATGTCCACGGACGACGCACCGGGTCAAGCGGGGCATGGGAGATTTGATTGACGACCAGCGGCGTGTCTTTCGCTTCAAATTCCAACGCTTTCTGTTTCGGGTCGCCCGGTCGAATCACAATGCGATCTCCGGGATTCAGCACGGCGGCGATCCGGTATTTTGGCGTCGGTTCGGGAAAGCCCATCAACAGAAGTTGCGGAGACGCGTCGCCAAGTTCCGGGTCATGAAAAAACCAGACGCCCGCCGCCGTCCCGTTCGACGGGAGCACCGCTTTCCCGTTGATTTCAACGGTTGCCTTGGCGGCTTCGGGGATTGCCGCCTCCTCGGCAAGGGTGCAAGCCACCGTCAACAACATCAAACCGGCCACGACCGTCAGTCGCAAGAAAGTCATCGTTCACCTTCACTTTCAGTAAGAGTATTTTTGTATTATTTTAACGTGATGACCGAAATCGTATGCGGTGCATCGTGTTTTGTATTGACAAACGTTTTGTCCGTCGAATCGAAGTTCGAGATATAGAGTTTGTTCCCGATCACCAGCGGTTCGCACGGAGAGTCCAACAGTCCGTCGGAGCCATCGGTGTCGCCATTGGCCCAGATGGTTTCAAAAACGACCGGTTTGCCTTCCTCCCAAGGGGAAATCGCGTGAATCGCATTGAGTTGCGAATCGGCAATGTAACTCTTGTTGGTTTGCTGGTCGTAAAACATGCCGTCGCAACACTGGACATGGTCGCTCTGAAATATCTTGCGGCTGGTCGGTTTGTTATCCGCATCGAATGTCATCGCATAAACAGCCCCGTCGCCGAAATTGCAGAAATAGACGACTCCGTTTGCATCAACGGTCAAGCCGTCGGCTCCTGCGGTGCTTTCGCGGCCGATTTTTTTCACGTCTTCAATCACGACAAGGTGTTTATCTTTGCCGTTGGACTCCAGCGCGATTGTCGGTACGCCGTCTTTCCCTGCGGTCAGTGCCTCTTCTTTGGAGAACATCCAGACCCCGCCGGTTCCAAAATGTCCTTCGAGTTCCAGGAAAGTATCGGTCACGAGCATTTTGTCTTCGAGCCAAAGGATGGCGTTGGAAACCTTGGTACCCGTTGCGATCACCTGGACTTCCCCGGTGGGGCGGCCGTCCTGCATGATGACCCGCAATATTCGCGATTTGTGATCCGCGTTATGGAACCACTGGGTGTCGCAGACGTAAAGATTGTCGTCCGGGCCGAAGGTCAAGCCCATCGGTCCGGTTTGGCCGGTTTCTTCGAGGATCGGATATTCCAGAACGACCTCAAATTCCGCCGTTTCCGGGTCGATCATGACCAGGTATCCCCCTTCATGATTTCCCTTTTTGAGGTTTTCGTCCATGTTGTTGAAGTTCGGGACGTTCAGGAAAATCTTTCCGGTTTTTTTGCAATACGTCATGCCGTCCGGGTTGTGCAAGTGGTCGGGAAGTGACACGAACAATTGCGGACGATAAGCCGGATCGTAAGTCTGTTTTTGCACATCGGTAGCGACAGACGCAGGCTGTGCCACTCTTCGCGTCATCCGGCGGAAAATTTGCCCTTCAACGTCCGTCAAGGTCAAAAAACTGAAAATTCCCGACAACAGCATGAGGTAAAAAAATTGTGTTGTTTTCATGGCGTCCGATGGTTTGAGGGTGAAATGGGCGTTGTTGACTAATGATTTTTTGCGTAATATTCGGGCAGTCCGAGTTTTGTGAAGTGGTTTAGTATTTTGCATCTTATTTTTGCTTCGGTTTTTTGATTGGGTAGC
>WRMR01000123.1 GCA_009776995.1 Planctomycetaceae bacterium
AACCGTGGAATTCAACAAAATATTAGGGAATAAATTCCTGATTGTCCCATCCGGCCTGGAACATGCCCTCGAAACCAAAGACGGTGCCTTGATGACGGCCCACCTGTTCAACGAACTGGCCGACAAAGCGGCGGAACAGGGGATGCTCGTCGGCTATCACGCACACGGCGGCGACGTGAAAAAAATTGATGACACGACGCCGTGGGATCGTTTCTTTTCACAAACCAAAAAGGAAGTCGTCATGCAGGTGGACACGGGCAACTGTCGTGGCGGTGGTGCCGATCCGGTCGAATTGATCAAACGTTACCCGGGGCGAGCAACGACCGTCCACTTGAAAACCTTCGGCGGCGGACGCGATACGGCCATTGGCGACGACAAAGAGGATTGGCCTGCCGTTTTTGAAGCCTGTGAAACCGTCGGCGGTACGGAGTGGTATATTGTCGAGCACGAAACCGGTGCCAATCCGTTTGAGTCCATCAAGGGTTGTTTCGAAGGTCTCAGAAAACTTGGCAAAGTGTAAGGTTTTTGCCGAAAACCGATATCCAATCCGAGTCCGGAGCGTCAGCGTACCTGTCGTGTCCCCGGTGTTCTTGGAGATACTTTTCAAATCATTGATGTCACTTTTCTGAACTGCTTTTCCGGCTTGGTTCGCCAGGCAACTTATTTGTATTGAGCGGTGGAAACAATGTCCTGCCGTGATTGAGGAGAATTGAACGTGAGAAACTATTTTTTCTTGTCGGGTGCGTTGAGTGTCGTGTTCCTTTTGAGTTGGTCTGGCACGGCGGTCTATGCTGACGATGCTGCGGAAAACATCGCAGTCGAACAAACGGAGGAACAAACCGAACCGGATGATGCAACCGATGACACAGTGGCTGTGCCTGACAGCCCGTCCGATGAAGCGGAATCGCATGATTCGCAGGCCGAATCTCCAACCGACGAAGCAAAAACTGATGATGATTCGAAACCTGAACCATCGGCGGAAGAGACGACGAACGAACCTGAGACTCCGGCCAGCGAGGCCCAATCGGAGGATGCTTCGCTGTCTGAATCCCCCTCCGAGAAAGCTGCGAGTGTTGCCGAAGCGACTCCCAAACCCCTGGTCATTGACGGCCTTGTCCTGACCGATGCGGAACGCCGCGTTTTTGAATTGACCAATGCCGAACGCCAGAAACGGGGCTTACCCGCACTGCGTTTGGACCGTCGCCTGATGGAATCCGCACGCCGGCAAGCCAACTGGATGGCACGCACCGGCATTTTTCGGCACGGCAACTCCGGATTTGCCGAGAACATCGCAATGGGGCAACGTTCCAGCCTTGCAGTCGTTGTCGCCTGGTTGAACTCGGCGGGGCATTTCCGAAACATGATGAACCGCAGTCACGGTGCGATCGGGATCGGTTCCTATCGCGGGAAAAACGGTGCCTTGTTCTGGTGCCAGCAATTTTCGCGATAAACCGGGCCGGTGCGAAAAAAACATCTGGCCAAACCTTTCGCCAAGAGGTACAATGGGGGGAATTGATAAACGCAATTTTTCCCGGACCAGTGATCAAAAAGTTATGAACGACAACTTTCATACGATTGCACTTCTTGGCGGTGTGTTTCTGGTGTTGGCCCTGGTAAGCACCGTCATTTACTCCTTGCGTAAACGCCGCGACATGGGTATTGACGCGGCGGTACTCGACACATTTCGTTCACGCATCCTTGCCTGGTGGTTGCTTTTTGGAATGCTTGCCGGTTCTTTTTTGTTCGGCAACATCATGACCGTTTTGTTGTTCGGCCTGATTTCTTTCTGGGCACTCCGCGAATACATCACACTGACGCCGATACGACGAGCCGACAACAGCACCTTGTTTTGGGTTTTTTTTCTTTGTATGCCATTGCAATTTCTGCTTGTGGCGATTGATCCGACTTGGTTTGCCCGCTATTTCATTGTATCGCCCTACCTGATTTTCTCCATATTCATTCCAGCTTATGCCTTTTTGGTCATCCCGGCTGCCATTGCCGTTTCCGGCGATGCAAAACATTTTCTCGAACGGATTGCCAAAATCCAGGTCGGCCTCCTGATCTGCGTTTACAGTTTCAGTTTTGCCCCGGCACTGTTGACCATGCCTTTCCCCACTCCGGAAACGACCCACGAAGTTGCCGGAGTCATGCAAGGCGGGTTGCTTGACAACGCGGTGGAAAACGCCGTCAAGGCGGCAACCGATACTGTGACCGGAATCGCAACCATTCAAGAAAATGATACGGTGACCTCCGCCACTTCGAATTCGCTCCAAGAAACGGGCAATATCACAGTACAGGCGACGTCTCAAACGCCGATCAATCATCAGACAGGCCGCGCGTTACGGCTGTTGTTCTTTTTCGTTTTGATCGTCCAGGCGGGTGACGTATTTCAATATTTGTGGTCACACATCCCACGCCGGCATGTTGTCGCCCCTTCGATCAACAGCACCCGAACCTGGGAAGGTGTGCTGGGCGGTGCGGCAACGAACGCACTTTTTGCCACCTCACTTTGGAGTGTCACCCCATTTCATGAATGGTGGCAAGCCGCTGTGGGCGGCTTTCTCGTTTCGCTCATGGGATTTGCCGGGAACCTGACCATGTCGGCCATCAAGCGTGACCGGGGCGTCGATGATTTCGGCAGTCTCATTGAGGGACACAACGGCGTCCTCGACCGCATTGATTCCTTGTGTTTCGCCGCACCGGTCTTTTACCATTTCGTCTGGCTTTGTCTGCATACTGCGTGACTGGGATTGTCTCGATGGAATTTTTCATCACAGACCTGTTCTCTTACCCTGTTTTTTTTCACACAAAGGAGTCGCGCAACAATTCACGTGAACATTTTAATCAGAGCCGCGAGAGTCATCGAGCGGTCAAAGCGGAGCAAAGTGCAAAGTTCAGAGTGAAGATAAGGAAGCGGAACATTCTGCATTCTGCACTTTGAACTTTGAACTTCTTTCGTGCCATTCCGTAGCAAAATTCCCCGCCACGAAACAAAACACCCTGTGTTGTTTGTGTCGCCCTTTCAGGGCGATGGGAAATTTGGTTACCCAGGGCGGCGGCGAGTACGCCTTGCCCTGGGCTATCTTATGTTGTCCTTGCAGGGCAAATTCCAATCCGTTTTCGTGTTCCCGGTCGGGATTAACACTGTGTGGAGCAAAAAAACAATTCTGTGCCAAAATGGATTTTTTTAACGGCGCGGGTTGACAAACCCGCTCAACTCATTATACTATGCAGTGAAAGTTCCCGATAAAATAAGGCGTTCATCGACAACAGGCGTTTTGTCGGTCAATGCCTTTTTTTTCAATTCCCAACTGGATGTGTTTATGTCTTACACAATGAAAGTCCTGGAACAGGCCATCAAAAGGAATCCCAACGAACCGGAATTTCATCAGGCCATGACCGAAATTCTCACGACGCTGCAATCCTTTGTGGATGCAAATCCGGCGTATGAAAAAGCCGGAATTCTTGAGCGTCTGGTCGAACCTGAACGTGTCATCCAATTCCGGGTTCCCTGGATGGACGACAACGAAAAAGTGCAGGTCAACAAAGGCTACCGTGTTCAATTCAACAGCGCGATCGGTCCGTACAAAGGCGGACTGCGATTTCATCCCAGCGTTTGTTTGAGCATCATCAAGTTTTTGGGCTTTGAGCAGACATTCAAAAATTCCCTGACCGGACTGCCAATCGGCGGCGGAAAAGGCGGGGCGGATTTTGATCCCAACGGCAAGTCGGATCGGGAAATCATGGTCTTTTGCCAGAGCCTTATGACGGAATTGTTTCGCCATATCGGGGCGGATACGGATGTGCCAGCCGGTGATATTGGCGTCGGCGGACGCGAGATCAGCTATCTGTTCGGCCAGTACAAAAGAATACGCGGATGCTATGAAAACGGTGTGCTGACCGGCAAGGGGATCAGTTACGGCGGTTCGCTCATTCGCCCGGAAGCGACGGGGTTCGGCGCGGTGTACTACACGGCGGAGATGTTCAAACATTTCGGCGATGAGATCAAAGGCAAAACCTTTATCCTTTCCGGCTTCGGCAATGTGGCCTGGGGAGCGGCACTGAAAATCACCGAGTTGGGCGGCAAGGTGCTGACACTTTCCGGTCCGGACGGCTACATCCTCGATGAAAAAGGCGTGAACACGACCGAAAAAATATCCTATATGACCGAAATGCTGGCGAGCCGGAGAAACATCGTCGAGGATTACGCCAAAAAGTTCGGCGTCCCCTTCTTTGCGGGCCAAAAGCCCTGGAAAGTCAAGGGCGATGTGGTGATGCCCTGTGCCACGCAGAACGAGGTTCTGATGGCGGACGCGGAGGCCATTGTCGCAAACGGCGCAAAGTATTACGTCGAGGTTTCCAACATGCCGACCTCGAACGAGGCTCTTGAATTTTTGAAAAAGCACGTCAAAGGCGTTGCTCCGGCAAAGGCCGCCAACGCGGGCGGTGTGGCCGTTTCCGCACTGGAAATGAGCCAGAATTCCATGCGACTGGCGTGGACGACCGGCGAAGTGGACGAAAAACTCAAGGTCGTTATGAAAAACATCCACGACGCCTCGGCAACGGCAGCGGCGGAGTACGGCTTGGGCTACGACCTGGTGGCAGGCGCGAACATCGCCGGCTTCAAGAAAGTTGCCGAAGCAATGTTGCAACAAGGCGTGGTCTGATTCCTGGCTTGGCGACCGTATGTGAAATCGTAACCATTCATGGGTCTTGTTTCTCACCACGAAGAATTTCAGAGATGAGATCGCAGAGTTTCGAGTGGCTTTTGTCACTCGAAACTCTGCGTTTCGGTTTATTTCTTCATGCAGCAATTCTTATATTTCTTCCCGCTTCGACAGGGGCAGGGTTGGTTGCGGCCGATGTCCGGAGCCTTTTTGCGGAACGGTTCCGGCTTCTTGTTCGCCTGCGTCTGTTCGATGGCGTCCTGCTGCTGGCTGACGATACTCTCGGCGGCGGCAGTATTTGAGACTTCATCGTGCCGTGCCTCGCCTTCCTGCCAGTTCGAGTTAATCATCTGTTCGTCCATCTGCTCGACACGGAAAATGTAATCGGTCACGCGGTCGAACACCGAGTCCCACATCGCATCGAAAATCCGCATTCCTTCGCGCTTGTACTCCACCTTCGGGTCAACCTGGGCGTAACCACGCAATCCGACGCTCGATCGCAAATGATCCATCACGAGCAGGTGATCCTTCCACGCCGCGTCGAGAATCTGCAACACAAGCGAGCGTTCCATCTTTCGCATTTCCGGGTTGTACCAGTCCTCGGCAATCGCGTCAAGGTGGTCGTTCACTTCGCCGGGTTTCCAGAGCGACATGCGCACCGGCGTCATGACATAGTTGTAATCCTCACGCAACTTTTCGCAGAAGGATTCCAGCTTGGGGTTATAGCGATCAATCTGCACATAGTTCGCGTCGAGGTCTTCCGCCGAACCGCCCTGGGCTTCCAGCACTTCGAGAAAATCGGTACGCAACTGTCCGCGTTTTTCGGCCAGTCTTTCCTCCGTATGGGCACTCTTTTTGTTGAGCAGGTCGCGGATTTCGTCCCGCTGCATGTTCTTGAGGTCTTCGAGATCAACCTGCACACCGAATCGTTGCGAAGCCCATGCGGCCAACCTTTCGCGGTCGTAACGTCTGACTCCGTTGGCGTCCCGCACGGTAAAATGCACAAGTCCCGTATAAACCGGGAATTGCAGTTCCTTATCGTGGTAATGGTCATGCACCATCGTGTACAGCATTTGCTGAAACGACTTTGCGTCGGTGTCGGCGTACTCGTTCGGGTCGAGTTGCAACCCGAATTTCGCCTTGATCCACTGACAGGCCGAAATGACGCCGAAATTCGGGTCGAGCAATGGTGATCCCTGAGACAAATCAACCTTTCCGGTGGCCTCGCGTGCCCGTTCGATCAGATGATCATCGACTTCATCGCGGCCAATCTGCTGCAAGTCACGGTCACGGACCGCCAGCTTCCAACGCGTGTTGACATCCTTCGCCAACGCCTGCCAGTTCCATTCCGATTCTTCGACATCCTTCGAAAGGTGCTTTTCGATTTCGTCCAGCACGCGCATTTCCGCCTGGCGGCTCGCTTCCTCATGGGCATATTCATCCGCCTGTTCAAAGTTCATTCCGCGGAACTCGCGCGGCTCAAATTCCATCATCAGCCGGTTGCCCGCCCACGCAGCAAACGATGCCGCCCCGTAATCCCGGTCGAGAAAACGCCCGATCGACAAGTCGATCTGCTTGTCGATCATTTCCAGGATCATTTGCTTGCAGTTGGCCCCGTCGAGAATCCGCTGCCGGTAGCCATACACTTTTTTCCGCTGGTAGTCCATGACCTCGTCGTATTCGAGCAGGCTTTTGCGAACGTCGAAGTTGCGTTCCTCAACCTTTTTCTGCGCCCCTTCGATGCGGCGGCTGACCATGCGGCTTTCAATCGGCTGACCTTCTTCCATGCCGAGCCGCCCAAGCATGTTTTTGACCCATTCGCCCGCAAAAATCCGCATGAGATCATCTTCCAGCGAAAGAAAAAAGCGGCTGCTGCCCGGGTCGCCCTGGCGACCGCAACGTCCGCGAAGCTGCAAGTCGATGCGGCGGGCCTCGTGACGCTCGGAGCCGATGATGTGTAGCCCGCCCATCTGCCGGACAACTTGTCCTTCGGCTTTCATCTGCTCGCGTTGCTCGATTTCATCGACGAGTTGGTTCCACACTTCGCGCGGCACGTCGAGCCGTGTTGGATATTTCTCCTGCAAAATGCCCCAGGCAAGTGCCTCCGGGTTACCGCCGAGAATAATGTCCGTCCCGCGACCGGCCATGTTCGTTGCAATGGTCACGGCACCGAGCCGCCCCGCCTGGGCGACAATTTCCGCCTCACGCTGGTGCTGTTTCGCGTTGAGAACCTGGTGCTTGATACCCTTGCGGTCGAGCAACCCGGAAATCAGTTCACTGCGTTCAATGGACACGGTCCCGACGAGAATGGGACGGCCTTTGTGTTCAATCGCGTCGATTTTGTCCTTGGGAATGACCTGCGATTCGCGGCTGCCTTTCGGCTGAAACTCGACTTGCGCATCATCTTCTTTGACAATCGTGCCATACACTTCGCGGTTGCCTTTGTCAAATTCGAGTACGTCCCACTTGTTCAAACGCTCGACCTCATTGACGATGGCCTGATATTTCTCCCGTTCCGTCCGGTAAATCTGATCAACGAAGTTCTTGCGTTTCAATTCGCGGTTCGGTGGAATGGCGATCACGTCGAGTTTGTAGATTTTGAAGAATTCGGACGCTTCCGTCATGGCCGTCCCGGTCATGCCCGCGAGCTTGTCATACAATTTGAAATAATTTTGTAACGTGATCGTCGCCAGCGTTTGCGTTTCCTCTTTGACACGCACGCCTTCCTTTGCCTCAACTGCCTGATGCAAACCGTCGCTCCACTGGCGGCCTTCCATCAAACGCCCGGTAAATTCATCGACAATGATGATTTCACCGTTCTTTACGACATAGTTGACGTCACGCTTGTAAAGGTTATGCGCCTTCAGCGCGTTGTCGATCATGTGCGGCCATTCCATGTTTCCGGCAGTATAAAAACTTTCGACCCCGGCCAGTTGCTCCGCGCGTCGCACCCCGGTATCGGTCAGATTGGCCGTGTGATCCTTTTCATTGACCTCAAAATCGCTGCCTTTGTGCAGTTGCCTCGCGATTTTGTCCGCATGGGCGTAACGGGAAATGTCGCTCCGGGCAGCCCCCGAAATAATGAGCGGTGTTCGCGCCTCATCAATCAAAATATTGTCCACTTCGTCGATGATGGCGAAATTGAGCTTACCCTGCACCTGTTGATACTGTTTCGGAAATCGATCATCGCCTTTGGATGCAAAACGCATGTTGTCTCGCAGATAATCAAACCCAAATTCATTATTCGTGCCGTAGGTGATGTCACAGAGGTAAGCCTCCTGGCGTTTGTCGGCGGGCATATTGGACTGAATCGCTCCAACTGTAATTCCTAATGAAAGATAGAGCGGCCCCATCCATTCCATGTCACGACGGGCAAGGTAATCGTTGACGGTGACGACGTGAACCCCTTTGCCTTCGAGTGCGTTAAGATAGGCAGGCAAAGTGGCCACGAGCGTTTTGCCTTCTCCGGTGATCATTTCTGAAATGCAACCACTGTGCAACACCATGCCACCGATGAGCTGCACGTCGTAATGTCGCATCCCAAGCACCCGTCGTCCCGCTTCGCGACACACGGCAAAGGCATCGACCAGAATGTCGTCAAGCGTTTCTCCATCGGCCAGCCGCTTGCGAAGTATCGGCGTCATTGCCCTAAGCTCTTCATCTGAAAGGCTTTGGTAATGCGATTCGAGAGCGTTGATGGCTTCGACTTTCGGTTGCAATCTCTTGAGAAACCTGGCGTTGGCCGAGCCGAACATGTTTGTCAGCTTGTTTTCCACCCAACGCGAAAAACTATTGAAACTGTCACCGAGGATTTCAAAAAGTCTGGCAAAGAATTCCATAAAGATATTTTCTGTAACAATTGATATCTGTTCGCCCCAAAGACGGCGTTTCATTCAAACAAAAACCCACTTTTAGTTTACTCCCAGCAATACCTTTGGTCAAGGTTACAGTCTTTCAATATTGATGACATGGTATGGCAAATACTGGTTTTTTAACCATTGATTTGGGGAAATCTGTTGCGATTGAGAGTCTATCAAAATGTCAATGCCGTTATTCCTTTCCATTCCGGCTTTTATTCAATTATTCCTATGTTAGCTGTTTTTTGTATTTTTACTTTCAACGAACAAAAAACAAAATATATTTAAAATATTATAATTTTAATACTGTTTTTTTTAACTTTCAGTGCTACAATGTCAACAACCGTTGCAATTCAGTTTTTTGTTTTAGTTTTGCTCGTTTGCCTCGCATCGATGAACCACACCACTGATTTCTCGCACTCTATTTTTTCGCCTCACAAAGGAATAACGTTCGGTTTTTCTTGCAGTTTCGAACGCTCAGTACAAAGGAAGTTCTGCCATGCAAAGCACAGTTCATCACAAATCGAAGTCAAAACGTCATTTCCGGAATGAGATCAAACAAATTCACGAAGAATTGGCACAGAAAGAATTTGCGTCCACCATCGAGCGGCTTGTTACGAAGAATACTTGCGCCGGTGTGCAATCGTTGAAAGTCAACCTGGAACCGAATCGCGTGACGCTCACGGGCATCTGTGAGAGCTATTACGTCAAACAATTGGCCCAGCAGTCGATCATGGACATAGCCGTTGACAGAGAAATCGTCAACGAGATTGCCGTCATCTGAGAGTCGTGTTTTGCACTGAAACCATAGCCGGGCCGGTTCAACTACGGAAAACCCGTCGCTTACGCTCCGGGCTGGTCACTGGCCACTCGCCCCTCTGACCGTCAAACTCTATCCTCTTGTCGCCATTCCCCCCACCTTTTTATCTGTACTTCTGTCCATTTATTTTGATTTCCCGGAAAATGTTGCCAAATTTACCGAATTTACCGGCGATGCTGCCACTCGTCACTCAAAAATTGATCGCGCCGGGATGAACGTTGATCAAATCGGGATGAATGTTGATCAAATCTGGATGAACGTTGAACCAATCTGGATGAACGTTGATCTAATCTGGATGAACGTTGATCTAATCTGGATGAACGTTGATCTAATCTGGATGAACGTTGATCTAATCTGGATGAACGTTGATCTAATCTGGATAAACGACGATCGCGCCGGGATAAACGTTCAGTCCGGCGCGATCAGTTTTTGTACAGAAAGCGGCTTTTTTCACCACGAAGGTCACGAAGGACCACGAAGGTTTCTTTTTTCTTGCAGAGACCGCTGAGGGCGCAGAGTTACTAAGGGAATACCGAAGGGAGAGGTGACGCAGGGTTACTAAGGGTGACTTGCCGCCACTCCCTTAGTAACATCGAATACTCCCCAAAAAAACTTTCCCTTAGTCTCTCTGCGTCCTTTGGGCCCTCTACGTGAAATTCTCTTGTTTCACACGGAGACACAGAGGCACGGAGGAATGATAAACAAAAAGCAAAAAAGCCACACATAACAATGCGTGGCATTGTAACTGTACATTGTCGTTGCATTGCCCGTCGTTTCCGGGGTCAAACGGTCGTTGAGATTGTCCTGATACGTCGTCACACAAACCATTTTTACACCATGATTTTCAGAACCATCTGTTCACCGCTAAATTGTTCAAGGAATTTTTTGAGTTTCTTGAGATCAGTGACAATGGGTGATTGTGCTTTTGTTTTACGAATACGCAATTCTTTATATACATTATTGGTTTCAATGATTTGCCGATCACGTATATCAATTTCTTCACCATATTTTAATAGACGCCCATTTTCATCAATAATGCCTTCAATTAATTTACATTCATTAATTCCACACTGAATTTTATAACATCTGTTATTTTCGCCAATTCTTATGCCTGTTAAGTTATCACCTCCTTTAATCATATAATGGTCACAATCAAACACATACCGATAAGGCTTCAATTCCTTGTCGTTTTTGAATCTGTCAAGAAGCTGGTCAGTGGCGTCAATCAATTGAGAAACACTTACCGTTGCTGATGGCGAATCAAAGGAGTATTCGTCCGGTTCTTCCGTTCCATAAACGATATCCACAAATTCGGGATATTTCTTGAACATCAAATCACAAATTTCATCCATGCGAATCGGAATCATACATTCCTGTTCATCTATCTTGTATAACATTTGAAGCGACATAAAAAGCTTTCTATGAAAAAACGGGCGCACCCGAACTGCCAGAATTTTTTACTACACCCATTGGACTGTGATTTTCTCTGACCGGACTGTCTTGTCGGCGGATTTCATGGTACACTGTGTTTGGTCGTTTGTGAAAAATGTGCGTTGCAATTCCTTTGCAACTTGGAGTTATCCTCCAAAGTTGTGTATGGTTGAAACGTGGCGGCGGTCACGGCGTGGCCGCCCTGCCTTGCCAGCC